>CAMAEX010000015.1:0-17332 GCA_945832065.1 uncultured Clostridia bacterium
GGTACGGCGTTGAAAACCGATTGAAATGAATATTTTAATCGGTTTTCAGTATGAGTTGACCGCGTTCCCACTCGAACTGGGAGAGCTGCCAAACTCTTGTTTACATTCTGCCACGGAAGCAGCTGAAAGCCAATCGCATATCGTCAGCCGTTGATAAATAGCAGAAGAGAAACATCCGAAGATATGGGATAGCTTTGATGGAAAAATCAGACACAGGCGTGATCGAGAAGCCGGAAAGCGTACCGAACAAGGTCGACTGCGTCCGGCAACTAATCCGACAAGACAACACGCAAGCAGAAAGCAGAAAAAACTTCAGTAACGCACCTGCATCAACATGATTTTTGAGTGATATTGCGCATTTGGGGCATACTGAACGGGAGGTGATACGGAATGTGGGATGTGCTCATTCTCGGCGGGGGACCTGCGGGGATGACGGCGGCGCTTTATTGTGCGCGGGCGGGACTTAACGTTGCCGTTTTGGAAAAGGCGCTTGTCGGCGGGCAGATGGCGCTCGCGGAAAGGATCGAAAACTACCCCGCCGCACGGCAGGAAGGGATCGCGCTTTCCCTCGCGATGCAGAAGCAGGCAGAGGATTTCGGCGCAAACTTCTTATATACCGAGATTGTCTCCGCAGACCTGACAGCACAGCCAAAGGTGCTTCGCAGTGCGAAAGAATGCTACGAAGCACCCTGTGTGATTCTCGCCACAGGCGCAGCGCCGATGCGGCTTGGGCTGCAGAATGAAGCGCAATATGTCGGGCATGGGCTCAGCTACTGCGCTACCTGTGACGGCCGCTTCTTTCGGGGAAAATGCGTTGCGGTGGTTGGCGGAGGCAACTCTGCGGTCTCGGAAGCGCTCTATCTTTCCGACCTTAGCGCGCAGGTGCATCTGCTACATCGCAGAAACGAACTGCGAGCGGAGGAGACGCTGCAAAAACGGCTGTTCCACTCCCCTGTGATCTTTCATCCGAGCTGTTCCGTGCAAGCGCTTTTGGGCAAGGAAAAGCTGCAAAGCATCATAACGGAGACAGACGGGCAGCGCGAAGAGCTTACTGTTGACGGGCTGTTTGTCGCAATCGGACGAAAGCCGGAAAGCGAATTATTCCGCGAAAGTCTCTGCACCGATGAGCGCGGCTATCTGCTCGTCTCGGAGGACACGAAAACAGCGATTGCAGGCGTTTTTGCCGCGGGTGATGTGCGAAAAAAGCCGCTGCGGCAGATCGTCACAGCGGTTTCCGACGGCGCCGTTGCAGCGCAGCAGGCTTTGGAATTTTTGCGTCATGAAGCATAGGCAGGTGGAATATCCTGCGTCTGAAACACGAACAGCTCCATCTGCCGCAGCTCCGGCAGATAGTACGGAAACTCCGCGTCCTGCGTTTTTCGGAGTCTTGGCAGAACAGCCTCTTCCGTGACGGGGATCCCACTCGTGTTGTAGAAACGGAAAAACGCAAGCGCGTCATCCACTGAGCGGAACGGCTGCCCCAACTCAAGAGAAAGACATTCCGAAGAATACGGAATATGCTCCGCCAACAGGAGTTCCCGCGTCATATCGCGGCGATGCAGCGGCTGTTCGACATGCCCCATGGAGAAGCGATGCGCCGCACAATCGCGCTTGACCAGCAGAACGCGTCCCACGCACTGCCGTTTGGCGATGCGCAGAATCTCATCCGTCCTGCCGAAGTAACAGAACACCATCGCGTCATAGGGCGTTTTCGGCTGCATGGTAAAAATGTCGGCGCAGACAGGGTGCAGATTTTTGTCAGACGAGCTCTGCCGGAGCGTGTCAATCGCAGTCTGCGAAATATCAACGGCGGTAACCTCGCGGCAGGACTGCGCCAGTACGGCGGAAAGCGCGCCGATGCCGCAGCCCGCGTCACAGATATGCCCGTCCGTAGGGAGATACTTCAGAAGCACCGCAGCGAGTCGCTCGGCATAATGGCAATACATAATCGCGTCGCGCATAAAGGCAGCAGCGTCCGCGTTCCAAATCTGCATCATCGGCTTTCCGCGCGGCATTGGATCATTTCCGCCGCAATGCTGACGGCGATCTCGGCAGGCGTCTCCGCCAAGATCGGCAGACCGATGGGCGAATGCACCGAGGCGATTGCCTCCTCCATAATCCCCGCCTCGCGCAGAAGCTGCTGCGTCCTCGCGATCTTGTGACGGCTTCCGATGCAGCCGACATAGCGCGTTTTTCTGCGGAGCACCTGCGAAAGCAAGGCAAAATCCCCCTGATGACCCGGCGTCATGATGACAACATAGTCGTTTTCCGTGGGCGTCACCGTGATAGCGTCATAGGGGCCGCAGACAATTTCCTCCGCCTGCGGGAAATGCGCCTTGTCCGCCAGCTCCGGACGGTTATCGTAAAGTGTGACGCGGAAGCCCACGCTGGCAAGCACCGGAACCAGTGCCTGACCCACATGCCCGCCGCCGAACACATACACGCGCCCTGCACGCACAAGCGGCTCGGCATAGATCAGCGGTTCGCCCTTTTGCAGCACGGCGCGATTGGTAAAGAGCTCCGGCTTCTCCTTTGCCTCCTCTTCTCCCAAAATTTCAAATTCCTCGACCGCACCGTCCGTAATTTTCAGATACAGCCAACTGTTTGCGTCTGTGTTCAGCGCATCCAGCATCTTATGAAGTTTTGGCAGCCCCTGCGCGGTTAAAAGCTGATAGTAGATCGTCACGTTTCCGCCGCAGATCATGCCGATGGATGCCACCTGCTCAGGCGCAAGGCAAAAAGCTCGCACCCGTGTCTTTGCGCCCTGCAAAACCTCCAACGCCTCCTGCGCGGCAAGCAGCTCGACCTTGCCGCCGCCGACCGTGCCGACCGTAGAGCCGTCCGCGAAGACGGCCATTCTCGCGCCCGCACCGCGCGGAGACGAGCCGGAGCTTGCAAGGATCGTGCAAAGCACAGCGTGTTCCCCGTTTTCCAGCGCCGCAATTAGGCGCTCTGTCAATGCTTTCATGGAAATCGCCTCCGAAAAACTCTTTCGTAATACATTCTACAGCACCACATCGAAAAAAGCAAGAAAAAGCTCCCTGCTTTCGCAAGGAGCTTTGATTTCAAGAAAATGGGGAATCAATAGCCTCTTCTCTTGTTTTTACGAGCAGCTTCGGACTTCTGCTTCCGCTTGAGACTCGGGCTGACATAATGCTCTCTCTTCTTGACCTCGGCGATGACGCCGTCCTTCTGGCAGCTTCTCTTGAAGCGCTTCAGAGCACTCTCCAAAGACTCGTTCTCTTTGACACGGATTTCAGACATTGATTTCCCTCCCTCCGACGCATCCGGCTAAATCCAATGATGCTTTCAGGGCCGCGCAACACGGCATGAATTATTATAGTGACAGCAAGTCAAAATGTCAAGCAATATTCGCAAATTTTTTTGTTTTTTTGAGGTATTCTGCTTTCTTTTCCTTCCTCGTACGCACCGCCCGCCCCTTCCTGCCGCACCACCTGTAGGGCGGAGACATGTCCCCGCCGTACAGGGGCTGTTTTGTTTATCGTGGTGCGTATTTTGCATGTGGATTGCGAGGAGCGCAGCGAGGTGGCAATCTATTTCTCCAAAATTATGTAGGAGGCTGACGATTGGTTAGCCTCCTACACGATTTCGATATAGCGGTTATTTCACGATCAAGTTAACCAACTTATTCTTGACTACAATGGTCTTGACGATGCTGCCGCCGAGGCGATTCAGGAAGGATGCGACCTTTTCATCTGCGGTTGCAGCGGCGACGACGCTGTCGTTGTCGAGGTCTGCCGCAACATGGATGGTGCCGCGCAGCTTGCCGTTGACCTGCACCGCCATGTCGATCTCGCTGTCCTTGCACTTGGCTTCATCATATGTCGGCCACGCAGAAACAGAGCAGATACCCTCAAAGCCGTGCTGCTCCCAGATCTCATCGCAGATATGGGGCGCAAACGGGCTGAGGAGCTGCAAGAGCGTTTTCAGATCTGCGGCGTTGCAGCCGTTATCCGACAAGGTGCTGCAAAGGGTCATCAAAGCGGCAAGGGCGGTGTTACCCTTCAACGCATCAATATCCGAGCTGACCTTCTTGATGGTCTTATGCAAAATCGCCTCGTTCTTTGCGCTGTATGCCGTTTCATGATCGGTCACGGTCTCGGCAAGATTCCAAACCTTATCCAAGAAACGCTTGCAGCCCTTGACCGCATTAGACGACCACGAGGCAGCCTTTTCAAAGTCGCCGATAAAGATGATGTAGGTGCGCATCGTGTCCGCGCCGAACTCCGCGATCACATCGGTGGGGTTAATGACATTGCCGCGGGATTTCGACATCTTGATGCCGCCCTCGCCCAAGATCATGCCGTGGCTCGTGCGCTTTGCGTAAGGCTCCTTGGTCGGCACAACGCCGATGTCATAGAGGAACTTATGCCAGAAACGGCTGTAGAGCAGGTGGAGCGTGGTATGCTCCATGCCGCCGTTATACCAGTCAACGGGGCTCCAGTATTCCAGCGCCTCTTTCGAAGCAAGCGCCTGATCGTTGTGCGGGTCCATATAGCGCAGATAGTACCACGACGAGCCTGCCCACTGGGGCATGGTGTCCGTCTCTCGCTTGGCGGGACCGCCGCAGCACGGGCAGGTCGTATTGACCCAGTCGGTCATCTTGGCAAGCGGAGACTGTCCGTCATCCGTCGGCTCATAGCTGTCCACCTGCGGCAAGAGCAGCGGCAGATCCTTTTCGTCGAGCGGGACGGTGCCGCATTTCGGGCAATGGACAATGGGGATCGGCTCGCCCCAATAGCGCTGGCGGGAGAAAACCCAGTCGCGGAGCTTGAAGTTGACCTTCGCCTCGCCGATGCCCTTCTCGGTCAGATACGCGATGATCGCCTTTTTTGCCTCCTCAACGCTCATGCCGTTGAGGAAGTCAGAATTGACCATCACACCTGTTTCGCAGTCAGTGAAGGCAGCTTCATCGACATTGCCGCCCTTGACGACCTCGATGATCTCGCAGCCGAACTTCTTCGCGAAATCCCAGTCACGGTCGTCATGCGCGGGAACTGCCATGATCGCGCCGGTGCCGTAGGTGGAAAGGACATAGTCGGAGATAAAGATCGGAATCTGCTTGCCGTTCACCGGATTGATTCCCATTACGCCCGCCAGCTTCACGCCAGTCTTTTCCTTGGAAAGCTCCGTGCGTTCAAAGTCGGACTTTGCGGCAGCCGCCGCCTGATATGCCTTGACCTCCTCAGCGTTTTCGAGCCTGTCCATCCACTTTTCCACAAGCGCGTGTTCCGGCGAAAGCACCATATAGGTCGCGCCGAACAGGGTATCCGGGCGGGTGGTATAGACGGTGATATCGTCGCCGAGCGTGCTGGCAAAGCGCACCTCCGCACCCGTGGAGCGCCCGATCCAGTTGCGCTGCTGGAGCTTGACGCGGTCAATGAAATCCACATCGTCAAGGTCATCGAGCAGACGCTGGGCGTACTTCGTGATGCGGAGCATCCACTGGCTCTGTTCCTTGCGAATAACCGGGCTGCCGCAGCGCTCGCAGACATTTTCCACGACCTCCTCATTGGCAAGCACGCACTTGCAGGAGGTACACCAGTTGACGGGCATCTTCGTCTTATAGGCAAGTCCGTTCTTATAGAGCTGGAGGAAGATCCACTGCGTCCATTTAAAATAGCTCGGGTCGGTCGTGTTGATCTCTCTGTCCCAATCAAAGCTGTAGCCGAGGGCTTTGAGCTGGGAGCGGAAGGTCTCGATGTTGTTCTTCGTGACGATGGCAGGGTGGATATGGTTCTTGATGGCGTAGTTCTCCGTGGGGAGTCCGAACGCGTCATAGCCCATCGGGAACAGGACGTTTTCGCCCTGCATACGGTGCTTTCTGGCGATCACGTCCATTGCGGTGTAGGGGCGGGCGTGTCCCACATGCAGACCGGCACCCGACGGATACGGGAACTCGATGAGAGCATAGAACTTTTTCTTATCCGCCCCCGTCTCCGCTCTGTAGAGATCCTGCTCCTCCCAAATCTTGTGCCACTTCTGCTCGATGGCGGTAAAATCGTATTTCATACTATCCCTCTTTTTATTCTCCAAATGTCAGCGGAACTTCCTTTGCGTCGTTCCAAAGGCGCTCCAAATCATAAAACTCACGCGTTTCGTTCGTGAAAACATGGACGACCAGACAGCCGAAGTCCAGCAGCACCCATGTCCCGCCGCGATGCCCCTCTCGATGGAGCAGCTTCTCCCCCATCTCGTCGGCAACTGCCTCTTCCACGCTGTCACAAAGCGTCTTAACATGGGTATTCGAGGTGCCGGTGCAGATCAGGAAGTAATCTGCGATGCTGGTCACATCTGTGACCTCCAGCAGCTTGATGCCCAAGCCTTTCCGCTCATCAAGGATCTTCGCGGCATACATTGCGATTTCTCTCGGTGTGTTCATAGTATCTTCTCCGTTCTGCCGTCTCCGGCTGCATTGGTTTTTGTTTGCTTTACGGTTCTTCGGGTGTCACAGGCGGCTCCGTAGGCGGATCCGTCTCCGGAGGCGCATCGGTCGGTGCCTCCGTTGCATCCGTAGAATCCGAGGAATCCGTTGAATCCGTCGCGTCAGTCGAATCTGTCGGGTCGGTGGGATCGGGTCCCTCCGTCGGCGCGTCGGTGTCTTCGGTGGAATCCTCGGTAGGCTCCTCTGTTTCCTCGGAGCTATTCGAAGTATTGCCGCCAAAGCCATAGGGATCGTATTCACCGCTGCCGCTGTCGCCCGTCTCCTGACGGAAGTTGACATCATAGACCGTCAAATCAGCCTTGAGCGGATTAAAATGTGCGTTCAAAAGCTCGATCGCCGCTTCAGGATCGACCTCATAATAGGTGACACCGTCAATTTCTATCTCTCCGCCGGGTAGGGCGCGGCTGAACACGGCAGTCGTATCCACATTTTGAAGCAGATAAGCAAGATATGTGATGTTTTCCGCCGTCAGATCGGTGTCCGACACCTCGGCAAGCTTCTGCGCGTTTTGCTCATAGGCGTCAGGATCCTTCAGCAGCTCGTCCAACAGCGCAAGCAAAAAATCGCGCTGCACGGCGGCAGGCTCGGTTTCAACATCCGTATAGCCGTCGCGATAGGAGAAAAGCTGCATTGCCTTTTTCCCGTCAATCGTCTGTTTCCCGGCGGAGATCTCGGAATAATCGGGCGTATCGGGAACTGTGAAGTCCACCCCGCCGACCATATCGGTCATAGCCGTCAGAGAAGCCTCATCCAGCACGAAATAGTAATCAATCTCGAAGCCGACCATGCTCTTGACCATCTCAAGCGTTGCCTTCACGCCGCGATCCTTTCCGTCATCCGCCTCGCCGTAGACGCGGTTGATCTTGGGAACCTCATAATTGCCCGCGATATAGGTATCCCGCGGGATACTCAGCAGCGCAAACTCGCCTGTTTTCAGCTGCACAGAGGCAATCATGAGCGTATCCGTCTGCGCGTTTTTCTCATCCCAACTCATCAGCAGGATATTCAAGGTCTCAGAGTAATTGCGGCTGACGGGTGCCTCATAATCCGCAGGGACTTCGGTCGACGAGGGCTGTACGGAGTTGACAACATAGGAAAGCTCCTTTGCCTCCTGCTCAGACGGGATCACCAACGCCTCCGCGCTTTTGGAAATCAGCGTAAGGCACATCACCGTTGCGCAAAGAAAGATACAGATCGCAGCCGTCAAAAGGAGCATTGCCTTGGTTCTTCCGCTGAGACCGCCGCTCTCCTCCTCCGTTTCCGGCTCCGGCGCCTGCGCTTTCTCAGCCCTCTGCTGAGGCTCTTCCGTCTGCCGCCACGGCTCCTCAACCCTCTGCCACGGCTCCTCCGTCTGCCGTCTCAGCTCCGTGTCCTTCTGCTGAGACTCCGCTGCCTGAGGCTGCGGCTTCTGAGAATTCGGGCGCCGTTTTTTATTGCCATATAATTTCATTGCGTTTGCATCCTTTCTTTCAGAAAGCGCAGGGCTGCAAGGGAGTTTTTGTCTATCTTGCGCCCTCTGTCGTTCAACTGCGCGATTGACATCTCCAGCCCACGACGCAGTCCGAGGTCGAGGCCTTGCGCCGTCAGCGTCCGCAGCTCCTCAACGCCGGGAAAGTCACGGTTCGGCTCGATATAGTCCGCAAGATAGATGATCTTCTCCAAAACGGACATATCCGCCTTCCCGGTCGTATGCCAGTAGATTGCCTCATAGATCGCATCATTTTCTCCGAAAATCTGTTTCGCGATCATCGCGCCGGTTTTTGCGTGCAGTAATTTTGGATTCTCCCTTTCAAAATTATCTAATACTATAGCATATCTGTCGCACAATTTCAACTGTTCTTCCCCGTTAAGCGCTTTTGTAATATCATGCAGGATCCCCGCGCGGGCGGCTTCCGTAACATCTGCGCCGTATTGCTGCGCAAGCCGCTTTGCAGTCGCGCTGCAGCCTGCCGCGTGCGCTACGCGGGCTGTCTTATGGAGGCTCAGACTGACCTCTGCAAGGCGCGCAAACGGAAGCTCCTTTAAGTTCTCTCCGCAATAGTAGAGCCGATTTCCGCGGATGTAGGAAAGCACCTGCGCCGGCAGGTAGCTCTCCGCGCAGTCAAACGCCACCATGGCGCGCACGGAGGTCGAGGAATGGGGAAGATACCGGTTCTCAACGAACACCGTTCTCGCACCGAAGCGCTCTTGCAGCTGTTCACCGCAGGCTCGAAGCTGCTGTGCGTCGTCCTTATCCCGATGCGCTACGGCAAGCGTCACTTCCTTTGCGATCCGCTGCGGTTGATACCATGCGTCGAAGGAGAAAAACATATCCGTCCCCATCAGCAAAAACAGCTCATCGTGGGGATACTCCCTGCGCAGCGCCTCCACGGTATCTGCGGTATAGCTCTCCCCTTCGCGCTCCAGCTCCAGCGAAAGCACCCGCGTATCGGGAAGCTCTTGCGCAGCGAGGCGTGTCATTTCCAGCCGATGCTGTGCCGAAGGAGAATTTTCCGTCAGCTTCTTGTGCGGCGGTACGGCGGCAGGGATCATCAGCACAAGATCAAGCGCAAGCTCCCTCTGAAACTCCCGCACCGCCAACAAATGCCCCAAATGCGGCGGGTTAAAGCTCCCGCCAAAAATACCGATCCTTGCCATTTTCTATGCCTTCTCTCTTATTTCTTACCGGCTCTGCGGTCGATTGCCGCTTGGATCGCCGCCTGACGGAAATATTCATTCCGCTTTTCGCGTGCCTCCTTCGCCTGACGACGGCGCTCCTGCGCGCCGCGACGGACGGGATTGGCATTCTTTTTTTGCAGAGAACGGGCTTGACGCGCCGCCTCCTGCGCCTTTTTCTCAGACTTCTTATAAATGACGAATTTCGAGCCGACACATTGAATGCCGTCCGCGTGCAGCGCCTCGCACAGTGCGTCGCTCGCCTCTCTTGCCGTTAATAGCGCGGCTTCCAGTACACGACCCTTGACAAGCTCGCGCGCTTCCAGCTGCGTAGCGGCTTCCGCGATCACACGCTCCGTGATGCCGCCCTTACCGACCATCAGTGTCGTCTCTAAGGTATTTGCCTCAGCGCGAAGCTCCGCTCTCTGTTTACTTGTCAGCATCTTCCTGCTCCTTCCTGACCTGCTGCGCAAAGGCGGCAAGCGCTCTTGCGCGGTGGGATATCCGATTCTTTTGCTCTGCGGGGAGCTGGGCAAAGGTGCAGCCCGCCTCCGCCACATAAAACACGGGATCATAGCCGAAGCCGTTCTCACCCTTGGGCTCGTGCAGGATCGTGCCGGGGCATTCGCCTCTTGCGACGATCTTTTTTCCCTCCGGTGTTAACAGGGTAATCACGCTGACGAACCTTGCGGTGCGGCGCTCCTCCGGAACAGCCTTCATCAGCTCCAAAAGGTATTCCAAACGGTCACGGTCAGTCTGGCAGCGCTCTCCGCCGAAACGCGCGGAATAGACGCCGGGTGCGCCGTCCAAAGCGTCCACCATCAGACCCGAATCGTCCGCAATGGTCGGAAGGCCGCAGCAGTCCATAATGGTTTTTGCCTTAATATATGAGTTTTCCTCAAAGGTGGTGCCGTTTTCGTTCGGCTCCACGGTAATACCTATATCCCGCTGCGCCACGACCTCCATGCCGAGGGTCGTCAAAATCGCGCGCAGCTCCTGCAGCTTATGCGCATTGTTGCTTGCAAGTACAATTTTCATTCCAAAGCCCCCAAACAGCGGCGCTGCATCTGTGTCAGCAGCGCATTGCCCTTTCTGCAAAGCGCGACTAACTTGCGTTGCTCCTCAACGGAGAAGGGTCTGCCCTCGCCCGTCGCCTGTAATTCGACGATGTCGCCCTCCGCCGTCATGACGCAGTTGAGATCGACCAGCGCGCGGGAATCCTCCTCATAGCACAGGTCGAGCATCGCCTCATTGCGCACGATACCGGCGGAAACGCCCGCGACATAGGTGCGCACGGGCATTGTCTTTATCTTGCCCTCAGAGAGCAGCTTGCGGCACGCCAGCGTCAGGGCGATAAAGCCGCCGGTGACCGAAGCGGTTCTCGTGCCGCCGTCACCTTGTAGCACATCGCAGTCTACGGTGATGGTATAGCCCTCAAGCGCCTGCAAATCAACTGCGCTGCGCAGGCTTCTGCCGATCAGACGCTGAATCTCCGCGCTGCGCGGGGAGAGCTTTAATTTGGCAATGTCGCGCTTGCTGCGCTCGCGGTTTGCGCGGGGCAGTATGGAATATTCCGCCGTGATCCAGCCGCCCGAGGTCACATGGGGCGGAACGCGGTCCTCCACCGACGCATTGCAAAGCACCATCGTGTCTCCCACTTCGATCAGGCAGCTTCCCTCGGCAAATTTCGTAAAGCCGAGTGTCGCCTTGACCTTGCGCATTTCATCTGCGGCTCTGCCGTCGTTTCTCATAGGAAAGACCTCCTTAAATCAGCGCATCCACAAAGCTGCGCGCGTCAAAGGGCATCAGGTCGTCAATCTGCTCGCCCACGCCGATATACTTCACGGGAATTTGCAGCTCGTCCGCAACGGCGATGACGATACCGCCCTTTGCCGTGCCGTCGAGCTTCGTCAGCGCGATCGCCGTTACGCCTGCGATCTCCTTAAACTGCTTTGCCTGCAGCAGCCCGTTCTGTCCCGTCGTGCCGTCGAGAACCAACAAGACCTCCTTGTCCGCGTCGGGCAGCTCGCGGTCGATGATGCGGGAAATTTTGCCCAGCTCATTCATCAGATTTGCCTTGTTGTGGAGTCTGCCTGCCGTGTCGCAAAGGATCACATCCGTGCCGCGCGCCTTTGCCGCGGAAATCGCGTCAAAGACAACGGAGGCGGGATCCGCGCCCTCATGCTGGCGCACGATCTGCGTGCCGGAGCGATTCGCCCAAATTTCGAGCTGATCCGCCGCAGCCGCGCGGAAGGTGTCGCCCGCGCAGAGCAGCACGCGCTTGCCCTGTGCGCTGAGGCTGTGCGCCAGCTTACCTATTGTCGTCGTCTTGCCGACGCCGTTGACGCCGATGACGAGAATCACCGACGGCTTTGTGCCGATATGCAAAGCGGTATCGCCGACATTCAGCGTCTCAACAAGGATGTCCTTGAGGGCGTTGTGAATCTCCTCCGCACCCCGCAGCTTTTGCTCCTTCACCCGCTGCCGAAGCTGCTCGACTACCTTTGTGGAGGTCTCCACACCGATATCCGCGAGGATCATGCTCTCCTCAAGTTCTTCGTAAAATTCCTCGTTTGCCCCGGTGAAGGAGTCAAACAGCCCGCCGAGGGTCGCCGCAATCGCGGTTCTGGTCTTTTTCAAGCCGTTTTTGATCTTGTCAAGAAATCCCATATCGTTCTCCTATTTTCTCTATCGTTCGGAAGGTTATTCCGTAATAATATCCAACTGCTGCTCCATTTGATTCAGATCCAAATGCAGAATCTTCGAAATACCCTGCTCCTGCATCGTTACGCCGTAGAGCATATCCGCCGCCTCCATGGTGCCGCGGCGGTGGGTAATCACGATGAACTGTGTTTTTTGGCTGAAGCCGTGCATATAACTGGCAAAGCGCTCAACATTCCGGTCATCCAGTGCTGCGTCAATCTCGTCGAGCATGCAGAAGGGCGTCGGGCGCACCTTCAATATCGCGAAGTACAGCGCAATGGCAACAAATGCCTTTTCGCCGCCGGAGAGCAGCGTAATGGTCTTGACCTGCTTGCCGGGTGGCTGAACGCGAATCTCAATGCCGCAGGTCAGCGGCTCGTTCGGATCCTCCAGCTCCAGCGACGCCTTGCCGCCGCCGAACATCTCCGTAAAGGTCTGCCCGAAGTAGGTATTGATCTTCGTAAACTCCGTGACGAAGATCTCGGTCATCTGCTTGGTAATGTCGCCGATAATGACCTCCAAATCTCGTTTGGAGGTCAGCACATCGTCCCGCTGCCCGGTCAGATATTCATAGCGCTCATTCACGCGGGCAAATTCCTCGATCGCGCCGAGGTTGGGTGTGCCCAAAGAGGAGATCTTGCGTTTCAGCTCCGCGACGCGCTTCTGCGCCGCTGCAACACTCTCGATCTCCGCAGCCGCCTGGGGCGCGGTGGAGCGCGTAAGCTCGTAGGACTCCCAGAGCTTGTCGATGATCTGCTTTTCCTCCATCTCGGCAGCGGTCTTCTTTGCCTCGAGGCGGGCACTCTCGCGCTCCATATTGAGGATATCACGGCTCTTGTTCTGCGCTTCCTTCTCGGTTGCGGTCTTTCGCGCCTCAACGGTCATACGCTCCTCCAGCGCTGCTTTCAAGCCCTCACGCTGCCGCTGCCCCTCGTCCAACTGCTTTTGCAGTTCCTCCTCCCGCAGGGCGATCTGCGACAGAAGCTCTTCGTTTTCTTTGGTATAAGTCTCAATCAGCGCGATCTTCTGCGCACGGTCGCCGCGCATGGCAAGCTCCAAGCCGCGCAGGTGACTGATGGAATCGGTCGCCGTCGCCCGCTCCGCCTCCAACGCGGCGGAGTCCATACGGATGGCAGTCATGCGTTCGCTCAGGCGATTGCTCTGCTCCGCCGCGACGCTCTGCCCGTCCGAGACGACAGAAAGCTCCTGCTCCGTCTCGGTGATTTGACGCTCCAATTGCACGATCTGTTCCGTCAAAGCCTTCTT
Source organism: uncultured Clostridia bacterium (assembly GCA_945832065.1). Taxonomy (GTDB): domain Bacteria; phylum Bacillota; class Clostridia; order Oscillospirales; family Oscillospiraceae; genus JAZOXB01. The sequence goes on from CAMAEX010000015.1 coordinate 13,091, forward strand.
CCGCGCGGAATCCGTCTTTGTCCGCTCCTCTAACGCGCGCAGCTCGCTCTCTGAAGAAGCGACGGCGTCGCCGATGGCGCCGGAGAGGGCAGCATACTGTTTTTCCTCGCCGGAAAGCCGCAAGGCGTTATCCTCCGCCGTGCGCAGCTTCTCCACTTCAGTGGAAAGCTCAAACTCGACCTGCTGCGCAAGCCGCTCCGCTTCGGTCAGCGCCGCTTTGAGGGAGGAAAGCTCCTCCTGCGTATCCTTTTGCAGCTTTTTCAGCCGCTCGACCTCATTTGCGCGGGATAGGATACCGGCGTCCATGGACACCGAGCCGCCCGTCATGGAGCCGCCGGTGTTAATGACCTGTCCGTCCAGCGTGACGATACGGAACCGATGCCCGAACCGATCCGCCATAGCGATGGCGGAATCCATATCCTCGGCGAGGACGGTTTTGCCCAATAGATAAGAAAGAGTCGGGCGGTACAGCGCGTCGCACTGCACCAAAGTGTCCGCAACGCCGACAAAGCCGCGGCAGTTCTCCACACCGCGTTCGTTCAGCTCCTTGCCGCGCATGACAGAAAGCGGCAGGCAGGTCGCGCGCCCCGCATCGTTGCGTTTGAGATATTGAAGGGCAGCCTTCGCCGCCTGCTCGTCCGCCACGATGATCTGCTGCATGGCGCTGCCAAGTGCGATCTCAATGGCGACGGTGTAGCGGTCGTCGGTGCGGATCAGCTTGGAGACCGGTCCGTAGATGCCGCGCAAATAGCCCTTCGCACTCTGCTGCATCACGACGCGCACTGCCTTGGAAAAGCCCTCATATTCGCGCTCCATCTCCTCAAAGAGCTTTAAGCGCGAAATTGTGGTTTGCAGCGCGACCGTCTTTTCCGTGACCTGCTTTTGCAGGCTGTCGCGTTTTTCCGTCCGTGCCTTGCTGCGCAGGCGGTAGCCTTGAATGGTATTGTTGCAGGCGGTGATCTCCTCCTGCGCCTCGGCAAGTGCTTTTCTCGCGTTTGCAAGGCGCGTCTCCGCGTCGCTTCTGCGGGCGGCGGCTGCTGCGCAATTCGAAGTCACCTGTGCGCTGCGTTCTTCGCTTTGGGAAAGAGAATTCACAACTGCCGTCAAATCGGCATTTCTTGCGGAAAGCTCGCTCCGCAGGCTCTCCTGTCGGTTGCGCAGCTCGAGATAACGCTTCGTCATGCCGTCTGCCGAGTCGGCCAGGCGTTTGCCCTCGGCTTCCGCGCTTTGGAGCTTTTCGGAAAGCTTTCGCGCCTCCTGTACGATCTCCTCAACGCGCTGTTCCAATGCAGCGATTTGCTCCGTGATACCGCTGCTTCTCGTGTCCTGCTCGTCAAGCTCCGCTTTGACGCGGGCGATATTGGCAAGGTAGTTTTCGCTGTTCGTGCGCAGCACGGCGAGCGCGCTCTGCACCGCCTGCGTCTGCGCATCCGCCTGCGCGATCTGTTCGCGTAGGACATCAATCTGTGCATCGCGGTTGTGCAGATCAAAGGTCAGCGTCTCGGCAGTCACATAGAGCTGATCTAAGGCAGTATGCTCCTGCTGAAGGATAAACGCGGCGGAATGGTAGTCCTCCTCCGCCTTGCGTGCCGTTGCGCTCAGCTTTTCCAGCGTATGCAGCCACAGCGCCACCTCAAAGCCCTTCAGTTCATCGCGGTAAGCAAGGAACTTCCTTGCCTTTTCCGACTGCTCACGCAGCGGCTCGACCTGTAATTCCAGCTCGGAAATTTTATCTCCGATGCGGAGCAAATTATCCTCGGTGTTGGCAAGACGGCGCTCCGTTTCCTCCTTGCGATGGCGGTATTTCGAAATGCCCGCCGCCTCCTCAAAGATCTCGCGGCGATCCGTGCTTTTGACAGACAGGATCTCGTCGATACGTCCCTGACTGATATTCGAGTAGCCCTCCCGTCCAAGGCCTGTATCCATAAATAATTCGTTAATGTCGCGCAGACGGGCGGACTGCTTATTAATGTAGTATTCGCTTTCACCGGAGCGATAATACCTGCGGGTAATCATCAGCTCGTCCGCGTCATATCGGATAGCGCGGTCGGAATTATCCAAAACCAGCGTTGCCTCCGCGAAGCCGACCTGCGCACGCTTTTCCGTACCGCCGAAGATGACATCCTCCATCTTCTGCCCGCGCAGAGAGCGAGAGTTCTGCTCGCCCATGACCCAGCGGATCGCGTCGGAGATATTCGATTTTCCGCTGCCGTTCGGCCCGACGATTGCGGTGATATCATGTCCGAAGCTGATGACCGTCCGATCCGGGAAGGATTTGAAGCCCTGTATTTCCAGTTGTCTCAGATACATTGACAGAATGCTCCTATTGTATTTTCAATAAGGTATTGTACCAAATAATATGGCAAATTGCAAGCGGAAAGCGCTTTTTCTGCGTACAAAGAAAAAAATTCTGACTGTTTTTCACAGTCAGAATCATTCATTAGGGAACAGCAGCCGGATCGCCTCCGCTGCGGCTGCCTGCTCAGCGCGTTTTTTGCTGGAACCGATGCCCTGCCCGACCGGTGTTCCGTTCAGCAGGACGCGCACGGCAAATTCCTTGCAGTGATCCGGCCCGCGCTCCGAGATCAGCTCATATTGCAGCGTCTGATCCTTTTTGCGCTGCGCCAGCTCCTGCAGCTTCGTTTTATAGTCCTGCGACTTCGGCGACTGCGCCAGCTTCGGCAGAATCAGGCGCTCAATGATGCCGCGCGCCGCTTCGAAGCCGCCGTCTAAATAGGCGGCTGCAATCAAAGACTCCATTACGTCGCAGAGTGTGCCGCTGCGATGGCGTCCGCCGCCCTGCTGCTCTCCGTGACCGAGCAGCAGATAGTCGCCCAAGTGCAGCCGCTCGGCAATCTCCGAGAGATTCTTTTCGCACACCAGCTCCGCGCGGATACGCGTCAGCTCACCCTCGTGCTTTGTAGGGAAGGTGCGGTAAAGGTAATCCGCCGTGACAAAGCCGAGGATAGAGTCTCCGAGAAACTCCAGCCGCTCATAGCTGTGCAGATTGTCCTTGAACATCTCATTGGCATAGGAGCTGTGCGACAGCGCCATTTGCAGGAGCGTTTTATCCTGATAAGTATAGCCGAGGGCTTCTTCAAGCTTCATGCGATTCCTCCCGCGGTAGGGTCATTGCGGCGACATTCGCGCGAATCTCCTCGCAAAAGCCGCTCTCCACTGCTGCAATCGCCTGTCTGATCGCGCCTCTGACCGCCCGGGCGTCGGACGAGCCGTGCGCCTTAATGACGGGCTTGCCGATGCCGAGGACGATGGAGCCGCCGACCTCGCGGTAATCCATCATTTGCTTGATATGGTTCACGCCCTTTTTGCAGCACAGGTAACCGACCTTGGAGAGCGTGCTGCGCATGAACATCTCCTTCATCAGCTTCGACATATAGAGCGCCGTTCCCTCAATGCTTTTGAGCAAAACATTGCCGGAAAAGCCGTCCGCCACAATGACATCCGCGCCGCCGTCCGGAACGTCCCGTGCCTCGATGTTGCCGATAAAGTGAATGATTCCGCTCTCGTCCGCCTTTTTCAGAAGCTGATACGCCTCGCGGTGCAGCGCGTCGCCCTTGGACTCCTCAGAGCCGTTGTTCAACAGCGCAACACGCGGATTCTCCTTGTGCTGCGCTTTCCTTGCGTAAAAGGAACCCATGCAACCGAATTGCAGCAGGTACTCCGGCGTGCACTCATTGTTCGCGCCCGCGTCAACAATGATCGTGCCGCCGCCGATCGGGAGCAGGGGCGCGAACGCAGCGCGTCGGATACCGCGGATGCGCTTGACCAAAAGCGTCGAAGCGGTGAGCAGTGCGCCGCTGCTTCCGGCGGAGATGAACGCGTCGCCGCCGCCGTCTGCGAGCATTTTCAGCCCCATGACCATCGAGGAGCCGCGATGCAGACGCAGCACATCGGCAGGCTCCGTGTGCATATCGACCACATCCTCCGCGTTTGCCACCTCGACACCGGCGGGCAGCGTATCCCAGTCCAGCACCTTCATGCAGGAAAGCAGTTCCTCGCCGCGTCCCACCAAGACAAGCTCAATTCCAAACTCCTTCGCCGCCTGTAATGCGCCCGCGACGATCTGTTCCGGCGCGTGATCGCCGCCCATTGCGTCAATGATGATCTTCATGGCTCATTTCGTTCCTTTCTTTCATCGCTTCCAACTGCGCCAGTGCGCGGTTCGCGATGGCAAGATTCTTATTTGCCTTTCCCCGCACCCGCTGCTCGAGCGGTGCGATA
>CAMAEX010000016.1:0-16951 GCA_945832065.1 uncultured Clostridia bacterium
GTTGCGGTGATCGTCCTGTCGTTCTGCGACACTGTGCCGAATGCTTCATCATTGGCGCGTGCCGTAACCTGATAGGTAACTGCATTGGGGTGAGAGGGCGTGATCAGATCCGCAGGGACCTCCTTATTAAAGAGGTTATAAGCCAATTCCGGATAGTCCACAAACGGATTCCGGCAGTCTTGGATTCCCTCAACAACATCGTTGCGTGACATCTCAAATTCATCCACGGGATCCAGCTTGATCCAATTTAGAATAACATCCGTGCTTTGGAACACGACACTCAGATTGCTCAGCGAGCTGTAGGTGCAGTAATCGTAAAGGATTGCACGGGCTACATCGCCCTTCACATTGTCGAGCGGTTCAAAGAAGCCGCCGCCGAGATAGCCGCCCAGCACGTTGCCGTGGTTGTCGTCAGAGTATTTCGGGGTGCCGTTGGTCACCTCACCATAAGGGTAGTTGCTACGCGCGCTGTTGAGTCCCTTGTCGGTTGGGCGCATGGAGTGCAGATCGCCCTCCGCAGCGCTGCCACCCTTGGAGTCCGGCCACATATGCTCGCGGTTGAAATTCGTATCGCCGACCCATTGGCTACTTGCAGTAACGCCGCAATAGAACAGGCGGAGATGCGAGGAGTCGCCGTTCACGGCATCCGTGTAGGCGAAATTGGTTTTCAGGCTGTTGTAGTTTCCGGTATGCCGATCTTTCGTGACCAGCGTGGAAATGCTGTTTTTCAGCGTCGTGCCGGACTGGGCACTCAGCTTCTCAAAGGTGTAACTGCCGGTGTAATATGCTTGGGCCTGTGCCGAGAGCGCCTTACAAACAACGCCGAATTTACCGTTATTATACTTCGGCGCAGCCGATACTGCAGACATACAAGTAAGTACGGACACAAGAATCGCAAGTACCGTCAAAAATGAGAGCACTCGCGCTGACAATTTTTTCATATTGCTTCTCCTTTATTCGATGGTCTAAATATCATAGCACAATTTTTGTCAAAACGGAATGCCAAAAACCACGGCATAGTTCACAAAAACCGAATGAAATACTTGTTAAAAATGCCAAAACGCCACCCTTGCGGGCGGCGTTTTGGGGAAAAGGCTTATTCCAAATTCAGTTTTTTGCGCAAAATGCACTCCGAGAGGAAGAAATACAGCACGCAGAGGGCTGCTTGCACCGCAAGCACGATCCCCAGCAGCATATTGAGTTTTGCAACGGTCGCCGTATACGCGAATGCGGAGAAGGCGTTGAAGCCGATCAAGCCGCTGACGGAGAGCAGCTCAATTAAAACGTTGATGCCGTAATACACCAGCACCGACCAGAGAATGCGATGCCGCTTGAACAGCTGTCCGATGGAGCAGGAGAGATATATCTGCAACAGGAGCATGCAGATGGAGGCAAAGCCGTAGGGCACGCCGACCTCGGCGTGCCGGTGCAGGAACTCCGACTGTGGATAAATCCGTTGATTTGTTCTGTCTGCCGCGGCAAAAAATTGGGGTCGGGCAGCTCTGCCCAACCCCAATATTGCTTCAAGCGTTCTGTGAAAGCGGATCATCCGTGATAGTTGACAACCTTTTCAAACTTCTCCGCCACAAGGCTCGCGCCGCCGATCAAGCCGCCGTCGATCTCCGGCTGGCTCATCAGCTCGTTCGCGTTTTTGTCATTCATGCTGCCGCCGTAGAGGATACGCACCTGCTCGGCCGCGTCGCCGAACATCTCGCGCACTGCGCGGCGGATGGCGGCGATGGTGCGGTTGGCATCGGACGCCGTGGCGGTCATGCCCGTGCCGATCGCCCAGACAGGCTCATAGGCAATGACAACATCGGTGATCTGCACATTACTCACGCCGCAGAGCGCCGCCTTTGTTTGCAGGCAGACGACCTCGTTTGTGATACCCGTCTGCTTCTGCTCCAAGCTCTCACCGACGCAGACAATGGGCTTCAAGCCATTGGCAAGCACCTTCAGAACCTTCTTGTTGACCGTCTCGTCCGTTTCGCCGAAATACTGGCGGCGTTCGGAATGTCCGAGAATGACATATTCCACGCCCAATTCCTTCAGGCTTGCGCAGTTGGCTTCGCCCGTAAACGCGCCCTTGTCCTCAAAATGGACATTCTGCGCGCCCAGCTTGATCTCGGTTCCCTTGAGCTGTGCGCCTGCAGCAAACAGGCTCACGGTCATAGGGCAGACGACGACCTCGACATTGCCCTTCGGCTGGATCTTCTTCAATTCCTGAATCAGCGCAACGGTTTCCGCAGGCGTCTTATTCATCTTCCAGTTGCCCGCGATCATGGGTCTTCTCATATGCTGCGCCTCCGAATCAATAGAGCTTCTTGCGGATCTCGACATTGCCGGCCGGGCAGTGGTTCTTGCAGTTGCCGCAGTTGACGCACTTATGCTCGTCGTTCTTCACGCCGGAGACGATCTTTCCGGTGGAGCTTGCGCCGATGCGGTTCGCGCCCGCGTTGATCATCGCGACTGCGTCGTCATAGGTACGCACGCCGCCGGAGGCCTTAACGCCCATGTCGGGGCCGACCGTCTCGCGCATGAGGCGGACATCCTCGACCGTCGCGCCGCCGGTGGAGTATCCCGTGGAGGTCTTGACAAAGTGCGCGCCCGCGAGCTTCGCGACGGTGCAGGCCTTGACCTTCTCTTCGTCGGTCAGCAGGCAAGCCTCGATGATGACCTTGACCTGCGCACGACCCTTGACTGCGTTGACAACGCCCTCGATGTCGCGCTTGACGAGCATCCAGTCGCCGGACTTGATCGCGCCGACATTGATGACCATGTCGATCTCACGGGCGCCCTTCGTTGCAGCGTCGGCAGCCTCAAACGCCTTGGTTTCGGGGGTGCAGGTGCCGAACGGGAAGGCGATGACGCAGCACGGCGTCACACCGCTGCCCTCGAGCTGCTGCGCGACATACTGAATGTAGGACGGGTTGACGCAGACGCTGGCGCAGTGGTACTTCTTCGCCTCGTCGCAGATCTTGCGAATATCCGAAACGGAGGCTTCGGGCTTCAGATATGTGTGGTCGATATATTTTGCCATATCGGCGGGATTCTGACCGCCGGCAGTGGGTGCGGGAGTCTGCGCGCCATACTTCGAGCAGATCTCCTCCGTCACTTGTCTGATAATTTCATTGATATCCATACTCATGGTTCCTTTCGTATGTTTTGTTTCTTCGAAAACGCCTCCGGGCAATCTGCCGGTTCTGTCATTGCGAACCCAGTGCGCACACTGGGTGTGGCAATCTCCGCCGTAAATTTGCACCGATCGGTCGTCCCTGCAAAAGATTGCCACGTCGCTGCGCTCCTCGCAATGACATGTGCTTCCCTTGGTAGAACGCTAAGCCCTACAGAACGTTTTCAAAGCTTTATCGATTGTTTCTCGCTTCCTCGGCGATCTTTGCCGTGGCGGTCAGACCGAGACGGGTCGCACCCGCCGCAAGCAAGCTCTCCGCCTGCGCAAGGGTCTTGATGCCGCCGTCGATCTTGATGCCGACATTTCTGCCCAGAACGTCATAGGCAAGCTTGACATCCTCGACGCGTGCGCCGTGACCGCTGAGCATATTCTGGATTTTGACGTAATCCACGCCGCTGGCGCGGAGCATCGTCAGCACATTCCGCTTTTCCTCAGCGGTAAAGAGGGCGTGCTCAAAGACCGCCTTCAATTTTGCCTTACCGCAGGCAAAGCGCACCAGCTCCTCCAGCTCCCGCTGGGCAACATCCAGTCTGCCCGACTTAATGGCAAGCACGTTGATCGCAACATCGATCTCCGTTGCGCCGTTTGCCATGCATTCGCGCAGCTCGGCAAGCTTCGCCGCCTGGGACATACAGCCGTGGGGGAAGCCGATTGCCGTACCGACCGCAACGGGACTGCCAAGCAGCTCCTCCCGGGCGGCGGGGACATAGTAAGGCGCGACGCAAACTGCCGCCACGGAGTATTTCCGCGCAACGGCACACTCCGCCTTGATTTTCTCCAGCGTGGTGTCCGGATTGAGCAGGGAATGCTCCAAATGGGAAATGACATCCGTACCCGTCACAAGTCCCGCACAGGGGGCGGGCGCGGTGTCGATATGGAAGTATTGCAGCACTTGCCGCTCTACCTCTCTTCTGATTGCTTCCACATCCATAGTCAATGATACTCCCTTACTTCGCCGTCAATGGTCAGATGGTCGATCACGCCGCAAATCGTCAAGTCCGCAATGCACTGTCTGCCGAGGAACATATTTGCCGCGCCGCCGTCCACATTGACGATGACCGTGTCCCCGATACCGGCATCCGCCACATCAAAGGCAATCGCCTGATTGCCGGTCAGCTTGCCGTCCTCGTCAATATAGTCGATGATCATCAGCTTTTGACCGGCAAAGCCTGCGTCCTTGATCGTGGAAACGACATTCCCGACGACTCTTGCCAGCTTCATCCCATTTTCGGGAGGATACCCTCGACATCGTCATGGGGAGACGGAATGACATGGCAGCCGTACAGCTCGCCGACGCGCTTTGCCGCCGTAGCGCCCGCGTCAACCGCAGCCTTGACCGCGCCGACATCGCCGCGCACCATGACGGTGACGAGACCGGAGCCAATCTGCTCCTTGCCGATCAGATGAACATCCGCCGCCTTGACCATGGCATCGGCTGCTTCAACGGAGCCGATCAAGCCGCGGGTTTCGACCATACCAAGTGCTAATTTCATAGTTATTTTCCTCCAAACATTATTCTTCGGGTTTCAGTTGAACATTATACGAATCAATAAAGCCAACGATGGCGGAGTCGGCGGGCGTTTTCTTCGTGCGGAACATCCGCCCCGCCTCCTTCGAACCGATCATATAGACGAAGTCGCCTCTGCCGGCCTGCCGGGTCGCGTCCGCCGACACGACCATTTTGGTTTTTTTGCCTTTTTCAATGAGCTGCACCACGAGGAGCGGGATATTCTCCAAATTCGGCTCCTTCACGGTTGCAACCACGCAGCCGACGACCTGCCCGATGTACATGGCTTAGCCGATGGTGGGCAGGATGCCCTCGACATCGTCGTGCGGGGACGGGATGACATGGCAGCCGTACAGCTCGCCGACGCGCTTTGCCGCCGTAGCGCCCGCGTCAACCGCCGCCTTGACTGCGCCGACATCGCCGCGCACCATAACAGTGACGAGGCCGGAGCCGATCTGCTGCTTGCCGATCAGATGAACGTTTGCCGCCTTGACCATTGCGTCAGCGGCTTCGATCGCGCCGATGAGACCGCGGGTCTCGATCATACCAAGTGCTAATTTCATTGTTGTTTCTCCTTTCGATTAACCCATCGTGGGCAGGATGCCCTCGACATCGTTGTGCGGGGACGGGATGACATGGCAGCCGTACAGCTCACCGACGCGCTTTGCCGCCGTAGCGCCCGCGTCAACCGCTGCCTTGACAGCGCCGACATCGCCGCGTACCATGACGGTGACGAGTCCGGAACCGATCTGCTGCTTGCCGATCAGATGAACGTTTGCCGCTTTGACCATTGCGTCGGCGGCTTCGATTGCGCCGATGAGACCGCGTGTCTCGATCATGCCTAATGCTTCTTTCATTTGTAAATCCTCCGTATTAAATTTATTTTTTTGTTTAAAAATGTAGTATCAGCGATGTAACACTTTTTTTACTGTCCTTTTGAAGCGAAGCATCCATTGCTGCCGATCAAATTCTTTTCGGTAGCTCCTGCAAAAAGCGTTTGCATCCTTCTGTCTAATCTCGCGCAGATATTTCTCAACCCATTTGTCTTTCTGACAGGTTCCCTCCCGTGTCAGCCATGGGTGGAATATCTCAAGCGCCAATTCAGTAAGGCGGAGTCTGTCCTCTTCCGTTTTCCAATTTTGGAAATAGTGGTACATACATATCCGCAAACCATGTGCTGCCCGTTGGTACAGAAATTGTTCTGTTTCCGCAGGGGAAAGCGCTGTTGCATCACAAAGCTCGGTGAGCGCATTCAGCTTCCGTTCAAAATTACGCGCGTATTCCGCATAGCCCTTCTTTGTTATGCTGTCTGCATTGGAAGGGTCGCGGCAATAAACAGTCTTTTGTATCAGCACGATTCGGCTGCAATACCGAAAAAGCTGCCGGATAAACAGAGCATCCTCCGAGGTTCTCAATTTCTCGTCAAACCAAAGGTTATTCGCTCGAATGACGTTCAAATCAAACAATTTCGAATAAACCGTGTAGGAATCGCTCTGCACAAGATAGTGCAGCAACTGCTGCGGCTCATTCTTGATCGAAATCAGCAGTGGTGCATTCTTCCTTACCTGAGGATCTTTGGTTGCGCAGCAGCACTGTACCTCGTTTTTACAATAGCCTTCATAAAGATCGGCGATACTTGTCAAGGGAAGATAGTCATCACTATCAACAAAGCATATACATTCGCCCGTTACATTCCGCATTCCGAGATTCCGTGCGGAGGAAACGCCGCCGTTTTCCTTGTGGAACACCCTGACTCTTGCATCCTTGCGAGCATATTCGTCGCAAATTCTCGGGGATTGGTCTGTTGAACCATCATCCACCAAGATCAGCTCAATATCAGAGTAGGTCTGTCCGAGAATAGAATCCACGCAGCGCCGAAGATAACCTTCGGAATTCCAGATCGGGACGATGATGCTGATTTTCGCTTTATTTTTCACTGCTTAGTACAGCGCTTTGACAATATCGGGGTGCGGGGAAGGGATCACGACGCTTTCAGAGAGCATGCCCTGCGCTTCCGGCGTTTTCTCGCCCGCAGCGATCGCCGCACGGACGGCTGCGACCTCGCCGGTCATGGTGATAAAGGACTTGCCGCCCAGGCCTCTGCCGAGGCGAATGTCGATCAGACGGATATCCGCCGCCTTGACCGCCGCATCTGCCGCAACAACCGCGGTGCAGAGGCTGAAGGCTTCCATCACGCCGACGGCAGCGACCTGCCCGATCTCGTTGCAGGCGTTGATCGCCTTCGGCACCTGCTCATGGACATGCGAGATCACCATGCTGTCCACCAGTCGCTGCCCCGCGACGGCTTTGCCCGCGTCCACACTCTCCTTGACCGCCGCGACTTCGCCCGTGACGATCACGATATATTTGCCAGCGCAGACCGGCTGCGCCGTGACCAACTCGACGGACGCCGCCTTGAGCATCGCATCCCCCGCATTCACGCCGACGGGGATCGCATTTGTCTCGATCATTCCCAATGCATTCATTTGGACGCCCTCCTGATTTCAATATAGTCCTCCGTGACCGCCGTGACCGTGCCGGAGATGCTCGCGTGCATCTTAACGCCGAGCTTTTTCTCCGCGATATCCGCGATGAGCTGATTCTTGCGCACCTTGTCACCCACGGCGACCTTCGGCACGCTCGGCGCGCCCACGCCCATGCGGAGCGCGATGCGCACGCAATCGGTCGAAAGCGGCTTATCCACCAGCGGGGCGGGGACATCGTATTCGCTCACGCCGAGGCGGGCGATCAGGCGGGAGACGGGAACCTTCTTGTTCTCCAAGCCGCCGTCCACGTCGCCGTAGACCTCCTTGCGCGCCCGGATGCCCTTTGACGCCATGGCGGATTTGAGCGTCTGCATCACCTGCGAGGGCTTTAAGCCGAAGTTGCAGGCGTAATAGGTGCAAAGTCCGCAGTTGCAGCAGGAGAAGATGCCGTTGAAATCGCCCATGAGGTCGATGCCGTTGGCAATGCTCCGCATGGCTTTGTGGGGCTGCACATTGAGTCCCAGCGCGTTTCTCGGGCACATCTGCGTGCACATCGAGCACTGGCAGCACACCGCCATGATCATGCGCAGGTCGAGGTTCGGGGACTTCGTTTGCAGAAGCGGGTGGTTTTTCGGGATCGCGAGCAGACCGCCCGTGGTCTTCGTAACGGGGATGTCGAGGGTATCGACCACTCTGCCCATTGCGGGGCCGCCGATGATGTAATCGCAGGGCTCCGTCGTGCCGCCCGCCGCGTCGATCAGTTCCTTGAGGGAGATGCCGACGGGGACGCGCAGCGTAACGGGATGCCTGACCGCGCCACCCACGGTGACATATTTTTCAACGACCTTTTTGCCGTCCATCGCGGCGGCAATGTTCACAAGGGTGCTGACGTTACACACGACCGCGCCGACATCGAGGGGAAGTCCGCCCGTCGGGACGACTTTGCCCGTGACCTCGTAGACGATCTGCTGTTCGTCGCCTGCGGGATAGTAGGCATCGAGGAGATGGAGCTCCACATCGTCCGCATCCTTTAAGGCCGCTTTCAGCGCCTTGACCGCTTCGTGATAGTGTTCCTTCAGGCAGATGACCGCGTGTTTTGCGCCCGTGAATTCCTTCACCGCGCGAATCCCGCGGACGACATCCGCAGCGTAGTACTGCATGACCTGCTGATCGACGCGCAGCAGCGGTTCGCATTCGGCACCGTTGGCAAGGACATACTCGGCTTTGCAGTTGATCTTGACATGGGTCGGAAAGCCCGCGCCGCCCGCGCCGAGAATACCGGCGTCGCAGACGATTTTAGCCAGTTCCATAGGCTCAGATGATGCGGAAGTCACCCTTGAGCACGCAGCGTCTTGCGCGCGTAAAGGACTTCGCGCTGGTCAGTCCCTCGCCGGTCGGTGTGGCGATGGTCAGGGTCGTATAGCCCTCGCCGCCGAAGCCCAAGCCGGAGTAAGACGGCGCGTTCTTGACAAAGATCGTCGTGTTCATGCGCCGCGCCGCACGGGACATATTGTGGACATTCGTCGAGTGGATTAGGGCGGAGTGCTGGCAGCCGTGCTCTGCACGGAATGCCTCATTCAGCGCCTCGTCGAAATTCGCCACGCGCACCATGCCGAGCACGGGCATCAGCATTTCCACCTCGACGAAGGGATGATAACGGTCAACATCCGCGATCACGAGGACAGGGTCGCCGGTGAACTGCACGCCGCTTTCGCGGAGGATGTAGGTCGCGTCGTGACCGACGAACTTGCGGTTGATGACATATTTGCCGTCCTTTTCGATCAGAACGGTGCGGACGATCTTGTCGATGTCCTCGCCATAGACACGGAACGCGCCGCACTGCTGCATCGTGTTCATCAGCGCATCCGCGATGGAGTCGACCATGAACACTTCCTTCTCGGCAACGCACAGGACGTTATTGTCAAAGCTCGCGCCGTCCACGATGTCCTTTGCCGCCTGCGGGATATTCGCCGTCTCGTCCACGATGACGGGAGGATTGCCCGGGCCTGCCGCGACGCACTTCTTGCCGGACTTCATGGCGACCGCAACGACCGCCTCGCCGCCCGTGACGGACAGCATCTTGATGGCCTTATGCGTCATAATGACCTTCGAGGTGTCGAGGGTCGGTTCCTTCGGCGCGGTGATCAGTCCGTTGGGGCCGCCCGCTGCGATGATGGCTTCATTTAACAGCTCCATCGTCCGCTGCGAGGCGCGCTTTGCCGCCGGATGGGGGTTATAGACCACGGCGTTGCCCGCTGCGATCATGCTGATGGAGTTGTTGATGACCGTTGCGGTGGGGTTGGTCGAGGGGGTGATGGAGCCGATCACGCCATAGGGCGCTGTCTCAACCAGGGTCAAACCGTCATCTCCGCTGAAGGCGGTGGGGTGCAGATCCTCAATGCCGGGGGTCTTGTTCGCGGCAAGAAGATTCTTTGCGATCTTGTGATGCACCTTGCCGTAGCCCGTCTCCTCGTGGGCGAGGATCGCCAGCTCCTCGGCGTGCTCACGGGCGCATTGCCGCATTGCCTCAATCAGCTTGCCGCGCTCCTCTAGGGTCATGTCCATCAGGCGCTGCTGGGCGCGGATCGCGGTGTCGATCGCGTCGTGAACATCGTCAAACAGGCACTGTGCGCTTCCCGTCGGGCAGCAGCCGCCATGCTCCAAGCTGCTGCGCGTTTGATCTGCGATTTGTCGGATCTGTTCTTTTGTCAATGCCATACGCTATCCTCAGCTTTCTTTGTTGAATTTTTCAAAAATACGGGTTCCGTTTACATCGACGGAATCAATAATTGCGACAATACTTTGATCGACCGGCTTATTTTCGGTCACATTGGTCTGACGCGACGAGCTGCCGCCCACCAGCATCACGACCTCGCCCTCACCCGCGCCCACGGCGTCAATGGCGACGAGCAGACCGCCCTTTTCCTGCCAGGTCTCAATATCAATGGGCTTGACGATCAGCAGCTTCAAGCCGTAGAGCTTTTCCGCCTTGTTCGTGCTGACCACCGTTCCCTTAACTCTTGCTAACTGCATACCGTTTCTCCTTCATATTGCACCACAATGTCATTTGCGAGCAGGGCGTCCCGCGCCGCCGGGGTGATGATCGCGCCGACGCGGGCATGGATCGTTTTTTTCTCGCTCTGTGCAGCAGCGAGCACATCCGCCTCCGTAATGAGGCTTGCACCGATGCGCGCCGCAGCGTCTCCCGTATAGTACGGACTGACCGTCACACCCATCTGCCGGAGCGTCTCAATGGAGGAAGCGACACCCTCCAAAAAGGTGTTGCGGCGGAAGCGCGGCGGGTCAAAGTCGAGATACAGCCGCACATCCTTTTTCCAAAGGACGCTGCGCACGGCAAGGTACGCCAAGAAGTCCTTATCCTCCCCGTTCGCGATCTGTCCCAAAAGCTCCAAACGCGGTGCGACCAAAATGACCGTTTTTGCCTTTGTCGCCCGCTCCATCAGGTCGTTTTCCCCTAACTTCGAGGCAAAGAGAGTCATATCATCGTTCAGCTCGTTGCGCTCCGTGAAGCTCACGGGGATATAGCCCTCGCCGAACTGCTTTTTCAGCAGAGCCTTCAGCTCCTTCGGGTAGGCAACCGGCGCAGCCAGCAGGACGAGCACCTCCTCAGGGTGCTGCTTCTGCCGCTCCAAAAGCGCCACACGCCGCACGACCTCCGCAACGATCAGCTCTGTTAACTTGTGGATCCATTCCTGATTCATCGTAACCCTCGCCGTCATTGCTTTTCCAAAAACTCTGTAAACCGGGGACATGTCCCCGCCGCACGTAGGGGCGGATATCATCCGCCCGCAGGCAGGCATCCTCGTAATTTACGGGCGGCTGATAGCCGCCCCTACCAATTAAGAGGCAGAAATCTTACTTCAAAACCTCCATCATCGTGCTGCCGCTCATGGCGATGGCGTTCGCCTCGTCGGTGTCGATGTGGACCTCCATATCATGTCCGTCGCCCGCGCGGACAACGACATTTTCAAACACGACCGCGCGCGCACCGTCGCTGCGCAGACGCACGATATCTCCGTCATGCAGCCCGAACAGCGCCGCCTGCGCGGAGGAAAGGTGCAGATGCCGCGCCGCGACGATCACGCCCTCCGGGATCGTGACCGACCCGTTCGGTCCGATAAGGGTGCAGCCCGGCGTTCCTGCGGTCTTGCCCGACATGCGAACCGGCGGGCGGATACCGAGCGCGAAGGAATCCGTCAGCGCGATCTCGACCTGCGTCGCCTTGCGCTCCGGACCCAAAACACGCACCTTTTTCAATTCTCCCTTCGGTCCGACGACCGTGAGCTGCTCTTGGCAGGCGAACTGCCCCGGCTGGGAGAGGTTGCGGAAATGCTTTAGCTGATAGCCCGTGCCGAAGAGCTTTTCAACATCGGCACGGCACAGATGGATATGCCGCGCGGACGAGGCGACAGGGACAAAGATCCTGCCTGTCTTGCGGAACAGCGCCTCCGAAGTGGCAAGGGAAACCGCTCTTTGCACCGCACACTTATCCATTTGCGTTCACCTTCTTCATCACGATACCTTCATAATAGGTCTTGGCAATGATGGTCTTGACATCCTCCACAGTCGCGCGGACGATATTGGTCTTTGCCGCCGTGTCCTGCAGGGCATGCTTTGCCAGCGTGTCAATGTCCTCCATGCGGAACTTCGTCTCGCACAGCGGCGGGATCTTCACGTCACTGCACAGCTTGCGCACCGCCTCGATCGCCTGCTTGGAGGCGGCATCGACGGAGAGGTTATCCACCTTCTCGCCCATTGCCTGCGCCACACTGGCAAGCCGCCCCATGCAATACGGGCGGTTGTATTCCAGCACCCGGGGGAGCATAATGGCGTTGGCAAGTCCGTGGGGAATGTTGTAAAAACCGCCGAGCTGATGGGCGATGGCGTGGGTCAGTCCGAGACCTGCGTTGGAGAAGGACAGACCCGCCATGTATTCCGCCCAGCACATATCCGTACGGGCATCCATATCTGAGCCGTCGTGCACCGCCTTGCGCAGTGCCTTGGAGACCAAACGGATCGCTTCAAGGGCGAGGGCATCGGTGTACGGCGTGTGGATATTGCAAATATAAGATTCGATCGCGTGGGTCAGGGCATCAATGCCCGTCGCAGCGGTCAGGGAGGGCGGCATACCCACCATCAGCATCGGGTCGTTCAGCGCGAGGTGGGCAAGGCAGTTCGTGTCCACCATCAGCATCTTGGACTTGGCTTCCGTATCCGTCACAACATAAGCACGGGTGCATTCCGAGCCTGTGCCCGCCGTCGTGTTGACGGCAATGACGGGCGCGCCGTGCTTTTTGGACTTGTTCACGCCGTTGTAGTCTTCGATCTTGCCGCCGTTGGCGGAGAGAATACTGACCGCCTTCGCCACATCAATGGGCGAGCCGCCGCCGATGGCGATCAGCGCGCCGCAGCCGCTCTTTTGATAAAAGTCCAGCGCCGCGTAGACGATCTTCGTCGTGGGATTCGGCTCGACGCCGTCAAACACGAGGTATTCGATCCCCGCGTCATCCAGCACCGCCGTCACCTTACCCGCTGTTCCGATCTTAATTAGCCCCTTATCCGTGACAACAAGAACCTTTTTTGCCCCGAGACGCTGCAAAAAGTGCGGGATCATGGTAATGCCGTCTCTGCCGATCAGCGTGTGCCGCGGCTGGTATAGTTCAACAATTCCTTCGTTTTCCATTTGCATACGCTCCGTTTCAAATCGCTCAAAATCGCTCATTCTATGCAAGGCTGTTTGTTCGTTCTCATCATCCCACAAAATGCGTTCAATGTCAATATCCGAAGGATATTTTTCACACATTTCGTCAGATTCGCCAAACAAAAGAGCTTTCAGTTGTGTATAATGTGCAAAAAAGAAAAACCGCCAAACGCCTCACGACATCTCATCGCGCGGCATTTGGCGGAAAATCGCTCAAAATCGCTCATTCTTTTGGCAAAAGCACACAAGGGATCCCCTGTTTTGCGTAGAAATCGGAGAATTTCTGCGGCATATTCCTGGTGCTGATCACGCGGCACAGCTTCTCCGGCGGGAACATGGTAGCAAAGGCGCGTCGGTCAAACTTCGCGCTGTCGAGCAGCATATAGAGCCTGCGGGTCATGCGGGAGAGCTGGGTATAAAGCCCCGTGCGGTTTTTGTCCTGCACGGTGTAGCCGCGCTCCAAGTCAAAACCCTCGGCGGTGAGAAACACCTTATCAAAGTAATAACCGCGCAGCACATGGCTGATGTCGGGATCCAGCGTCTCAATATAATTCTTTCCGGTGTGAATGTCGCCCCCGAGCAGCGTGAGCGACACATTCGGACACGCCGCCAGCTCCAGCACGGCGGTGACCGAGGTCGTTACCACCGTCAGCCGCTCCACATCCCCCAGCAGCGCCGCCAGCATATTGCAGGTCTTGCCCGCGCCGATAAAGATAGACTCCCCTGCGTGTACCTGCGCGGCAGCCTCTTGGGCGATCAGTTGCTTTTCCTTGTCGATTTCGTCCAAAATCTCGGTACCGTTCACATAGCGGCGGCGTTCCGGCTGCTTTTGCGGCAGGCGCAGACCGCCGTGCGTCCGTTCGGCGATCCCCTTGCTTTGCAGCTCTTCAAAGTCGCGCCGCACCGTGGCGACCGACGCCCCCGTGATCGCGCAGATCTCCGTCATGGACACCGCACCCCGCTCTTGCAGCAGCTCCTTAATTCTTCGCTCCCGTTCCCAACCCTTCATCTCTGACAGCCTCCGTTCATTTTCGCTCATTATCGATCATTTCGATCATACCACAGGAAAATACACCTGTCAAGTGAAAAATCGCACGGAAATGATACAGCATTACCCTTTAAGGCGGCGTTTATTGTGATACGCACATGAGATTGCCGCGTCGCTGCGCTCCTCGCAATGACACGAAAGGCTCCCCGCTTTGTCATTGCGAGGCGCTTGCGCCGTGGCAATCTCGTGCAGAAGCTACCGACTGCGTATAACCTTCTTCTCCCGCACCGTCCGCCGTGCAGAGGAAAACGAACGCGCTCCCGAAGGTTCGGGAGCGCGTCTTTTCAAAAAGGGATCGTGTCAGGAATCTTGATCCATGATCGTCAGGAGCTTTGCCATCTGTGCGCGGGTGAGTCCGTCGATGGTCACATTTTCGCCCAGGCGAACGGTGGTTCCTGCGGGGATGACGGAGTAATCACCGGCGGGGATATCGGTTCTGCCATCCCAGCAGACGGTGGGAAGCTCATTGAGATTGCAGCGCTCGACGACCATGTTCTTCCGGCTGCCCAGCGTGGTGGTGACCTTTACTTCCTTGCTGAAAGCGTTCCAGCCGAGGCCGATGACGCCGCCGGGCACGGCGATCTCCTGCACGCCGACATAGGTGGTGATGGGAGGATAGGTGTGCAGCAGCTACTGCGTCCTCTACGTACTCTGTTCCGGAAACAGCGTATCCAGGGAGGCGAAGGTATACCCCATCTCCTCCCAGCGCGTGAGCAGGTCGTCCAAAATCGCCGCATTGGTCTGCGAGGTGCTGTGCAGCAGCACGATGGCGCCGTTATGAATGCGCGGGATCAGCTTGGAAAATGCCTGCTCCGAGGTCGGCTGGTCGTCATTGAGCCAGTCGACATAGGCGAGGCTCCAAAAGATCGTATGATAGCCCAGCTCCTGCGCCATTTTCAGATTCTCCTCCGAATAGATCCCCTGCGGCGGGCGGTAGAACTTCTTCATCGTCTCCCCTGTCGTCTGCGTGAACAGGGTCTCGAGCTCCGTCAGCTCCTTTTCAAAGGTCGCCCGATCCCCGATCTTTGACATATCGTAATGATGGTAGGTGTGATTCCCGACGATATGCCCCTCCGCGACCATCCGCCTGACCAGATCGGGATTTTGCTCAATGTAGTTGCCCACGAGGAAAAAGGTCGCAGGTACATTGTGCTTTTTGAGGGTGTCAAGGATCCTTTCCGTGCAGCCGTTCTCATACCCCGCGTCAAAGGTCAAATAGATCACCTTTTGCGTCGTATCCCCCAAATACGCCGCCCCGCATTCCTGCAGCCGTTCGTTGCTTGTGTTCCCGGTGGGCGGCTGCCCCTCCTGTGGGAAGCTCAGTCCCCAGGACCCGGTCGGCAGCGCCGCGCGATTGCGGGCGCATGCCACTGCGATCGGTCCCGTCAGGATGCACAGCACCAACAGCAGCGGCAAATTCCGCCGCAAAAATTTCCGCATCTTCATCACCTCGGTCAAGCTTATGATGCGCTGCGGACAACTATGCCGTCTTGCTTACGCATTGCGGCATTTTCCTTTGTGCCCTTTTGTCGAAATGCGGCATATTCCGGAATGAGCCGCATCGTCGGCTCAGGAAGGAAGAGAGCCTATGGGCATCACAAGCTCCACCAAAGAGCTGAATACCGTAACGATCCCCTGCGGCGGCACCTTTGAAGTGACCTTGGGGCTGACGGCAGCGGCGGCATTGACGAGCAGGCACTGCGGGATTGGGCATCCGATCCCGACTCCGCCTATGTCTCCATCACACCGGACGATGACGAGCTGGAACAGTTGTTTGAGGATCTGGCGCAGAATATCAGTAAGCCCGGCGCAACCGATATTGTCATCACAGAGCGAGTGACGGACTGCTTCCGCCTTCTCCCTGTTTCCAAGCCCGACAAGGGCAGCGCAGAATTGCTCGACGAGAGAACGCTGCAATGGAAGATCGACAAGCTCGGCGTCAGCAAAAAAGAGGGCGCGACGCTGAAATTCACCGTCCGCCACGAGGGACAATGCAGCGGCTTGCTGGCGGTCAACGAAGACATCGACTACACCGATCATGAAGGCAATACGGCAGACTTCGATGACCCGAAGATCGAAGTGGACTGCGGCGACAATGAATTCCCGGAGCCTTGTCCCACACCGGTGGAGGTCACCGTCGAAGGCTGCGAGGACGCCGTAGAATTTGACGCGGGCGACCTGCATTTAGAATCCCTCGGTCGGATCCTGCAGCTCGATGTCACCCTCAAAAACATCTGCCCGCGCAAGCGGATCGCACTCGCCGTCCTCCTGAACGAGGTGGACGATAAGGGGCATGAATTCAAACGCGGCTTCAAGACCGTCGTCGTCCCCGCCCATGAGCACCCCACCTGTCGGGATGTGACCGTGCGCTGCATCAAGTTTGTCCTCCCCGAGTCGCTGGACATCTCCGGCAAGTATGACGCCATCTGCAACCGCAGAAAATTCCGCGCCCGCTTCATCGCCCATTATATCGACTACGATTCTAACTGCTGCACGCCTCGATAAACATCATAACAGTAAAAATCAAATTCTAATACTGAAAACCGATTAAAATATTCATTTCAATCGGTTTTCAACGCCGTTCCGGCGTTGCATTTTCGCGATGATAAGGTAAGCATCGCGAAAATACATCTCGTACCAATCACGGTATCGCAATTAAAATGTGCGTTGCACATTTTAATTGGTGATTGGTATAATTCCGCCATAACAACAACCCTCACCGTCATTTGTGGTATTCATTATTTCTCACACAAGACCCTACCGCAAAACGGCTGCACCCTCATGGGCGCAGCCGTTTCTTCTGATTATTTTTGCGGCAGCCGCTTCTTTCCGTGGCTTTTTTAGCAGAGCCTACAGAGGGCGCAGCGGGAATGAGATGAAAAAAACGCCTGTGTCGCCGAGCGGGAGATGCCGCTCACCCGCCCGGCAACGGCGCGGGGAATATGATAATCGCACGCAGGGTTGTGCGGTTATCAAGCATTTTGGGTGTCTTTTC
>CAMAEX010000017.1:0-15535 GCA_945832065.1 uncultured Clostridia bacterium
CGGGATTTGCGGATACGCTGCGGCTATGCGCAAAGGCAGGTGGCGAATACTTTGCGTGTTTCGCCGTCGATCATCTCGAGCTATGAGACGGGAGAGCGTACGCCCAGCACGGAGAATCTGCTTGCGCTGTCTTATCTTTATCGGTGCAGTACGGACTATTTGCTGGGGAGAGAGGACAATCAAACGCCGCAATATCTGGACACACAGGGCTTGTCGCCGGAACAGGTGAGACTGCTTTCGGAGCTGATTGCAACCATGCGGAAATAACGCATTGTATTTTGCAGGCTGCGGCTTGCGCTTCCGGCTGCGGCAGACAGGATGGGTGAGAACGTATAAAATGGGAGGTTCCTGCACCGGCGCGCCGAGTCGTCGCGCCCTACGTTGAGGGTGCGAACAACGGCTGTAGGACATGTCCCCGCCCGACATGGGAGATTTTTGAATTTCAGCAAGCCATGACGTTGTTGTGGCTTGCGCTTTTTTTATTTCATGGAGCCGATATGCCCGACAATGACATGACACGTGCCGGAAATGGAGAAGCTTCGCAAAAAAAGGAGGGAAAAAACGGCTCTTCATAACAACTCCATAATAAGTCGTTGCTATCATAGCAGTGTGGAACCGTAAGCTTAGGTTCCAAAATGGAAAGCAAGGGAAACATAATGAAAAGAAAAGTTGTTATCGTATTTCTCGTATTTGCGTTGCTCTGCGCAATGCTGCCGACGGTTTTTGCGGCGGGCTATACCTCCGGCGACTATACCTACACGCTCGACACTGACGGCAATGCGACCATCACCAAATATACCGGCAGCACTGCCGACCTGACCATCCCAGACACACTGGACGGGCATCCGGTTGTGGAGATAGGGAGAGAGGCGTTTGCGAAAAATACCGCGCTGACCTCCGTAAAGCTGCCCTCCGGTCTGAAGAAGTTAGGCTACTATGCGTTCGCGGGCTGCACAAATCTGACCTCTCTCTATGTGCCGAAATCGCTGATAGAATGCGGGAGTTGACCGTTTAATGGCTGCACCTCATTGAATACAGTCAATTTCGAGGCGGGAATCCTGTCGATTCCAGGAAACTTCATGGTATACCGATGCGGTAGCTTGGGCTACCGCGAACGGGATCGTCGGCGGCATCGGCAACGGAAAATTTGACCCGGAGGGAAACATCACTCGCGAGCAGATAGCGACGATTTTGTTCCGTTATGCGCAGAAGAAGGGCATCGACACGGGCAAGCGCGGCGATCTGAGCGGCTTCCCTGACAGCGGAAAGGTCTCCTCGTGGGCGAAGGAAGCGGCACAGTGGACAGTTGCCGAAAAGATCATCAACGGCTCCGACGGCAAGCTCCTCCCGCAGGGCAACGCCACAAGAGCACAGGCTTCGGCGATCCTGATGCGCTTTATTGAGAATATTGTGAAATAGGGAATCGGTTAGCCGCAGCGGGATAGGCGGTTGCTCGCGTGTTGGTGCGCGGTTGATGGTTCCGGCACCGGCACGCCGAGACGTGGTACCCTATGGAGAGGGCTGCGACCAACCCCTGTAGGGCGGGGACATGTCCTGTTGGATCAGCGGCTCTGTCTGCGTGGGCAAAGCCCACTTGTCAGTCGCCTTGATCCTGCCACTCCTTCTTGCTCGCTTTCTCCGCCACAGGCGGCGCTCGCAAGCGTCCCCCCGCCGACCGCGAAGCGGCAGACAGTACAGACGAACGAGTTTGTGCGCATTTGGTAGTTCCTGCACCGGCGCGCCGAGTCGTCGCGCCCTACGGCGTACTGCCGCCGAACTCAAAAGCTCGCATTTTAGGAAGTAAAGTTTTAGACTTAACAGCCTACTACAGACGCTGATACGCAATTTTTAAGTGTTACAAGCTACTACGATCCACAAAACAGCCTTTGTAGGGCGGGGACATGTCCCCGCCGTCCGCGCAACGGCGGGCGGTGCGGGACGAACGTGTTTGTACGAAGTCGGCGGTTCCTACACCGACACGCCTTCCGTGAAACGGAAGACGGTACGGGTGGAATCTGTTTGTACGCAGTCGGCAGTTCCTACACCGGCGGGGACATGTCCCCGCCCTACATGAGGTTTTCGGAAACAGAAAAATGACGCGTTGCTGAACTCCTTGTGATGGCATGGGAGGGAAGTTCCTGCGCCTACGCAGGGTGCCGCGCCCTACGGATGAACGCGATCAACGGCTGTAGGACGCGGTATTTTTGACGCGCTGACTTCACGAGAAGCCTCGGAATGAGGCTATTTAAATCCAAACGAAAAGGAAGGTTAAAATCGGAATGAAAAAATCATCGCTTTACTGGCTGCTTGCGCCATGCTTTGCGCTTTTCTGACTGCCTTCGGCGGGAATTCTTCCGCGACTATTTCGGGAGCTGCTCCGATGCTGGGCGACGAGGTGTTTGCATACCTCAACGAGCAGCTTGACTTCCTGTGTATTCCGGACTTGACAATCTACTATATCGAGGGAACAACGGGCTGGACGAGTCCGACATGGAACGGATATCCGACGGCGGCATGGTCGTCTGATACAAAAACCGATTAAAATATTCATTTCAATCGGTTTTCAACGCCGTACCGGCGTTGCATTTTCGCGATGATAAGGTAAGCATCGCGAAAATATGTCTCGTACCAATCACGATATCACCAATGAAAATGTGCTTTGCACATTTTCATTGGTGATTGGTATGAAAACTCCTGAAGGAAGCTGCGGCAAGGCCATAGCAGCCACCGCACCCGGAACGTCGAGGACGCCGTCGCCTACGGAAAGGGTGCGACTTACGGCTGCGGCAGCCTTGACGCGCCGACCGAAATGTGATATCTTAAATAACGGAAGGGATCCTTCTGCGCGGTGATCACAAACGCGGGAAGTATACCAAATAAAGGAATTAGGAGGAAAAATTATGAAACGAGAGTTCAAGAGGATTATCTCCGCGCTGCTGGTTGCGGTGATGGTTCTCGCAATGCTGCCCTTGGGAACGCTGGCTGCTGCGGAAGAATACTCCGCAACGCAGATCGGCGGCATTCCCGAAGCGGGAACGCCCTTCGTCATTTACGCCCCCTCGGCAGGAGTCGTTATGGGCTCCGAAGTGAACAACGGCAAGACCCCCGGCTATGCCGCAGTTACCAATGAAGAGGATGCGTCCTTGAAGATCAAGGAGGGCTCCGGTCTGTTCTATCTGGTCAACAACGGCGACGGCACCTATTACCTGACCTGCGGCGGCAAATACTATACTGCCACAGCCACCAATGCCGCGAGCTTTACCTCTGCGCCCGGCACCGGCTCCAAGTGGAAGATCGAGGCGCTCGGTGCAGGCTACCTGGTTACGAACACCGACTTCACCTATCAGTCGAAGCCCGTCTGCCTCGAAATTTACGCCGGCTCCTTCAGCGTCTATAGCTATCAGGAAAGGAACGCTGACATCTACACGATGCAGTTCTATTCCGTGGATGCCTCCGTTGACGCAGACGGCGACGGCTACATCGGCACGAAGCCCGTGGCCGACGAGAAGCCCGCAGACGGCGACAAGGTTGTGATCTACAACGCTTACGGCGGCGTTTGCTTCGGCGAACAGTCCGACGATAAGATCGCGCCCAGCCTGCTCACTGTGCCCTCCGAGCTGACCGGCAGCGGTCTGGAGGCAGGCAACGGTACACTGATCTTCACCGTCCATTTTGACGGCACTTACTACACTTTCGAGAATCAGGGCAGATACCTCCGCATCTCGGAGAACCCCTCTGACGGCAAGAACCCGGAGTGCCTCTACTTCGACACCGTGGAGAGCGATTACACCAAGTGGACGCTCGAGCAGTGCACCGGCGGCTATATTATCTATAACAAGACCGCAAAGTACGGCAACAACTCCGTTTGCATCGAGTACTTCAGCGGTGCCTTCAGCGGCTGGACCTACAACGGCAGTACGCAGCTCTTTGCCATGCAGTTCCATAAGGTGGAGGACGAGTACGGACTTGGCTTTGTTCTGAATCCGAAAATGTCCATAAATGCGGAAAATGCTGTTGTCGGTTTGGATTATGTGTTCACCGCAGAGCTGGACGAACTGACGCAGATCACTGACATGACCATGACCTACACGGTCAACGGCGGCACGGAAAAGGCTGCCGCACAGTCCTCCGTCGATGGCTACACCTATACCTTCACTGTGCCCGAGGCGGATTTGGCAGGCAAGACCTCCCTGACGCTCAAGGGCACTGCCACAAACGAATACGGCGTGACGTATACCGCGGAGAAAACCGTGGAGATCATCGACATACCGAGCATTACCTCCGTATCTCCTCTGCCTGACGCTTCATTAGGCACTGAGAGACGCCCTGAGATCATTGTGGAGTTTGCCAACTGCGGTACGGATCCGACCGTCACCATGAAAGTTGACGGAACTGCCGTCATTCCGACCGTCTCCGGCAATCAGATCACCTTCACGCCCGCGGCTGAAATGACGGATGGCCGCCACACCGTTGCGGTTACCGTCACCCGTGCCGACGGCAAGCAGGCGGAGATGAATTGGTTCTTCTTCGTCGGCGAAACGAACATGCGTCTGTACTTCGGTCAGATCCACTCCCATACCGCGGAATACTCCGACGGCGCAGGTCAGCTGGAGGACGCTTACGAGTATGCCATGCAGCAGGAGGACGTGGATTTCCTCATTGTGACCGACCACTCCAACTACTTCGATACCACCTCCACCGCGACTACCTCCAGCTACTATGATCTGTCCAGCCTCACCAAGAGCGGCAGCATCACCAAGTGGGAAGAGGCAAGGCAGACCGCTGCGGAGTACAACGCCATGCGCGATGACTTCGTTGCGGCTTACGGCTATGAGATGACCTGGTCCGGCGGTCCCGGTCATACCAACACCTTCAATACCTACGGTCCTGTTTCCCGTAACAACGCTGCGCTGAACAACAAGACCGGCTATGCGGGTATGCACCTGTATAACGACCTGATGGTCAATGCGAACTTAGGTTTTGATGTTGACGGTAACGCCGTTGCGGAAGGCGTGCAGACCAAGTACATCGAGGATGCGCCCGTCGTTTCCCAGCTCAACCACCCCGGCACCACCTTCGGCACCTTTGATAATTACGCCGGCTATACCATCCCCCGTGACACCGTCATCAACCTCATCGAGGTGGGCAACGGCGAAGGCGCTGTCGGCGGCAGCTCCTACTGGCCCAGCTATTCCGAGTATGACAAGTGTCTTGCCAAGGGCTGGCATGTCGCGCCCACCAACAATCAGGATAACCACAAGGGCAAGTGGGGCAATGCCAACACCTGCCGCGACGTTATCCTGACGGACGACTTCACCGAAGCAGGACTCTACGAGGCAATGTCCCAGCGCCGCGTCTACGCGACCGAGGATCAGAACCTGTGCATTTTCTACTACCTAAACGACGAGATCATGGGCACGATCATTGACTCCGGCGACACTGAGATCGCGGAAGTCAACATCGCCGCCAGCATTTCCGATCCTGACGGCGAAAAGCTCGGCAAGATCGAGATCATCGGCGAAAACGGCATCACGCTGAAGTCCTTCGAAGCGGCAGGCTCTACCTATGAGCTGAAGACCACGATCCCCAACACCGACGCTTACTATTACCTCAAGGTCACGCAGGCTGACGGCGACATCGCCGTGACCGCCCCTGTCTGGGTCAGCGTTGCAACGCCCATCATCGCAAGCATTGAAACCGACACCGCGCTGAGCGTGGTCGGTCAGTCTGAGAAGATCACCGTCACCGTCGACAACTCTGCCGATGCCGACTATACGCTGCGCAAGGTCGAGCTGACGCTGGTTGCGGACGGCGAGGAAACCGTCGTGAAGACCCTCACGGATACCTCCGTTGTGAAGCCCGGCGAATCCAAGACGCTTGAGACCGACTACACCCGCACCGTTTCCGGCACGCAGGAGCTGAAGGTTGTCTTCTACGGCACCTATCTGGGCGAGGAATTCCAGTGCTACGCCTCCATGAAGCAGAAGGTCTATCAGGCAGATAAGATGGTCAAGATCGGTATTGACTACGGCCACGGCAACTTCTATGTCTCCGGCGGTTACGCCGACAATATGGGCAACCTCATCCGGTATTGCGCGGATAACGGCGTGCAGGCGGAATTCATCCAAAAGGGCGAATTCACCTACGAAAACCTCAAGTACTATAAGATGGTCATTCTGACTGTCCCGTTTGACAGAGGCAGCCTCGACCCGTCTGCCTATACGGAGCAGGAGATCGACGCCCTGCGGGAGTACGCAGCAGGCGGCGGCAGCCTCATCATTACCTCCAAGTCTGACCGTAGGAGTCCGACTGACGAGATGAACTGCGCTGCGCTGACGAACACGCTGCTGGAAGCGATTGACTCGAATGTCCGCATTGCCAACGGTATTATTGTGGATAACGAACTGAAGGCGAATGAGGCGTACCGCGTCTACTTCTCCGGCAAGGAGAACTTCAACCTGACGCACCGCTTCACGAAGGGCGCTTACACCGCTTCCAATGCCTTCGGCACCACCCCGTCTACCATCAACTCCACCGGCTTCCAGCTTTATAACGCCGCGCCTGTCCTCATTAACGAGGGCGCGGAGGATCAGGTTACCACGCTGGTTAACGGCTATCCGACCACTTGGGGTGCGAGCTACACCGACAATTTCAGCGGCTCCGCCTATGTCCCGGACTATGAGACGGATACCGTCACGGCAGAGATGGGCAATGTAAATATCATGACCTATGAGGAGCTGTCCGGCGGCGGCTGGCTGGTTGTTTCCGGCTGCACCTTCTTCTCCAACTACGATATCAAGGACGATCAGAACTACGCGAACAAGCACATCGTGCAGAACATCCTGTGTGAGGTCACCGGCACGAATGCTGCGGAGCTCACCCCGATCGCTACAGCCAAGCAGCAGACGGAAGGCAGCTACACCATTGAGGGCTATGTCACCTCCAACGCCTCCGGCTATGATCAGAATACCGCCTTCTTTGACTGCATCTATGTGCAGGATAAGGAGGGCAACGGCATCAACCTCTTCCCGGTCGCCGGAAATTATGCAGTCGGTATGCATGTGCAGGCGCACGGCAGCATCACCTTCTACTGCGGTGAAGTCGAGCTGAACCTCAGCCCTGACTACGACGGCTACATCCGCGTGGTTTCCGACGAGCTCTACGAGGCAGAGCCGAAGGAAGTGGACTGCGCCACCGCAATGTCCGACGCTGCCATCGGCAACCTGATGAAGGTCAAGGGTGTCATCACAGAGATCCATAAGACCGAGGGCGTGATCGACAAGATCTATGTCTCTGACAAGACAGGCGTAGCTTGCCTGTTCATCAACGGCTACATCATGAAGGATTACACCGGTCTGGATGATCTGCAGGTCGGCATGAGGATCTCCGGCGTGGGCATCGGCTCCCGCGATGTGGACGAGAGCAGCGAAACGAGTGCGGTTTTCTCCCGTCTGCGCGTCCGTAACCGCGCGGAAATCTGCCGCATTGACTGCGAGCATTCGCAGACCGAGCTTCGCGGCGCAAAGAACGCGACCTGCACGGAAGACGGCTATACGGGCGACACCTATTGCGCGGACTGCGGCGAACTGCTCATTTCCGGCAGCGTAATTGGCGCGCCGGGTCACGATTTCGGCGAATGGACGCAGACGCAAGCACCCACCTGCACGGAAAAGGGAGAAGAGAAGCGCACCTGCTCCCGCTGTGACGCCTTTGAAACGAGAGAAATTACCGCGCACGGTCATACGGAGGTCGTTGATCCTGCCGTTCCCGCCACCTGCACCGAGGCGGGCAAGACCGAAGGAAAGCACTGCACCGTCTGCGGCACGGTGATCGTTGCACAGGAAACCATCGCCGCGCTGGGGCACGATTTCGGCGATTGGACACAGACGAAAGCGCCCACCTGCACGGAGAAGGGCGAAGAAAAGCGCACCTGCTCCCGCTGTGACGCCTTTGAAACAAGGGAAATCGCAGCGCAGGGTCACACCGAGATGATTGATTCGGCGGTTCCCGCCACCTGCACCGAGGCGGGCAAGACCGAAGGAAAGCACTGCACCGTCTGCGGCACGGTTCTGGTTGCACAGGAAACTGTTCCCGCGCTTGGCCACAGCTACAAGGACGGCGTCTGCACCGTCTGCGGCGCAAAGGATCCCGACGCGCAGCCCGTTGCCCCGGTGGAGTTTTCCGATGTCTCGGAAAAAGCATGGTACTATGAAGCGGTGGAGTATGCCGTAGAGAACGGCTTAATGAACGGTGTCGGCGGCGGAAAGTTCGACCCGGAGGGCACCATGACCCGGGCGATGCTCGTAACGGTGCTGTGGCGCTACGAGGGCGAGCCGGCGGAGGGGGAGAACAGCTTCACCGATGTGCCCAACGGAACCTGGTACACGGAGGCGGTCGCATGGGCTGCGGCGAACGGGATCGTCGGTGGTGTCGGCAACAACCGATTCGACCCGAACGGCATCATTACCCGCGAGCAGATGGCGACTATTTTGTTCCGTTACGCGCAAAAGAGAGGGTTCGACACGAGCAAGCGCGGCGATTTGAGCGTCTTCCCCGACAGCGGCAAGGTCTCCTCTTGGGCGAAGGATGCCATGCGGTGGGCGGTCGCGGAGCAGATCATCAACGGCTCCGACGGCTATCTCCTCCCGCAGGGCAACGCCACAAGAGCGCAGGTGGCTGCCTTACTGATGCGGTTTATCATCAAGATCGAAACCGCCGCAAAGCCGGTCGAGCCTCCGGTTGATCCGAAGCATGTTGTTACCGCTGGCACGCGGAAGCTGTATATTGGTATGAGTCTTGAAGACCTGTCGGAGTATGCCGGTGCGCCGGAGGAGACCCTGCCCACAACCGCGGGCTATACCTGGTATGTATACGGCACCAAGGACTATACGGATTATGTGATGGCGGGAGTTTACGAGAACGAGGTCGTCGCAATTTGCGCCAGCGGCGCGGACTTCAGCTATCGCGGCTGCACCGCAAACGGTTCCGTGGCAGAGGCGGAGGAAGGGGATACCTATCATATCACCATGCTGGTGGATAAGAATGACAATTCGACTGTTTACGGTATCCTTTTGACGGATGATCAATTCCGGGTGCAATACGCCGCAACCAAGGAGGCACTGGCGGGAGAGTCGAGAGTGGCTTTCCATATGGCGAATGCGTTCCGTGTGCTGCATGGGGTGGGGATTCTGACCTGGTGCGATAACGCCGCGACCGCCGCGAGACTGCACAGTGAGGATATGGCGACACAGAACTACGTCTCGCACACCAGCGCAGACGGACGGCTGTTCTATATGCGGCTGCGCGAAAACGGCGTGCTCTACAGCACCTGTGGCGAGAACCTGTGCGCAGGCTATTACAGCGGCATCGGCGCGAATAACGCCTGGGTCAATTCCGCGCAGCATCGGGCGAATCTGCTCAGCGCCGACTTCAACCGCTGCGGCATTGGGTTTGGTTATGGAGCCGACTCCGACTACCGGTATTACGCGGTTGCGGATTATTATCAGGCAAGATAAGGCGATTGCGAAGCCACTGCGCTCCGACGCGTCATTCGTCGCGAATGGCTGCGCTTCTCGCAATCCACACGCGAAAACGCACAACGATTGTAGACCGGGGACATGTCTCACCCTACAGAGTGATTCATGGTAATGACAGGGAAGCTTGTTCCCGAGCTACGATTCTAAAAAGAAAGGATGGGATCTGAATGAGAAAAAGCATCGCTTTACTGGCTGCTTGCGCCATCCTTTGCGCGTTCCTTGCTGCCTGCGGCGGCGATTCCAAAGAGACGGCGGGTGGAACGGAGCCGGATACCGCATATTCCGCCTCTTCGGAGCAAGGGACTGCCGCCCCGGAAACGGAAGAGACGGAGCCTTCTACCGAAGAAACGCTGCCGGAAACGCCCGCCTCCGATTTCTACTATACCCACACGGAGGACGGCATCGCCATTGAACGCTACAGCGGAAAGGCGCAGACCGTTGTGATTCCCGCGGAAATCGGCGGTGTTCCCGTGACGAGCATTGAGCAGTATGCGTTTTCCGATTGCAGCGGCATAACAAGCGTGACGCTGCCCGAGAGCGTGACGAGAATCGGTGACTATGCCTTCGAGGGCTGCACCGCCTTGACGGATATTGCCGCACCGGACAGCGGAATCTGCATCGGCTGCGACGCATTTTCCGGCACGGCGATTTACAATATGGCGGAGCGCGGGACGGACGGGGTGCTGTATATCGGCAATTGGCTGATGGAAGCGGAAAAGACGATTTCCGGAACGTATACCATTCCCGCAGGGACCACCGTAATTGCAGCCCAAGCGTTCTCCCAATGCGACAGCTTAACGAGCGTTACGATTCCGAGCGGCGTGAGGGGCATCGGCGATTATGCTTTTTCCGACTGCGCCAGCCTGACTTACGCGGCGATTCCTGAGGGCGTGACGAGCATCGGTTCGGGCATATTCTCCGAGTGCGTCGGACTGACGAGCGTCTCACTGCCGGAGGACATGACGAGGATCGGGGAGAGCATGTTCTATGACTGCAGCAGCCTGACCGAGGTGGTGCTGCCGGACAGTGTGACGAGCATCGGCTTGTATGCGTTTCATGGCTGCGGCAGCCTCAGAAGCATTACCATACCGGAGGGCTTGACAAGCATTGATGATTATGCGTTTTGCTATGACGCCTTAACAAGCTTGACGCTCCCTAAGAGCCTGACAAGCATCGGTGCGTATGCGTTCTTCGGCTGCGACAAATTAGCGGACCTCAAGCTCCCGGACGGTGCCGTGAGCATCGGCAGCTGCGCCTTCGGTGATTGCATCGGCCTGACGAATGTCACGCTTCCGTACGGCATGACGGAAATTGCGAACAGCTTATTTACGGGCTGCACCGGCTTAACCGGTGTGGTGATCCCGGAGACTGTGACGAGCATCGGCGCTTTTGCGTTTGAAGACTGCGGCGCTTTGACGGCGATCACGATCCCGCGTAATGTGATGAATATCGAGGGCGGGGCGTTCTCACGCTGCGGCAGTCTGACGGAAATCAACGTAGCAAAGGATAACAATGCCTATCTCTCCGAAAACGGCGTACTGCTGAATCGGGAGAAAACGGAGCTGCTTGCCTATCCCGCGGGAAAGACGGCGGAGGAATATGTTCTCCCCGAGAGCATAACGAGCATCGGGGATTACGCGTTCCTCGGCTGCGGCAGACTGATGCGGGTAACGCTTTCCGAGTGCTTGACAAGAATCGGCTGGGGGGCATTTCTCGATTGCGTGAGCCTGAAGGAGATCACCATCCCTGCCAATGTGGCAAGCATCGACGTGCGGGCTTTCTTCGGGTGTGTCGGCTTGCAGGCGGTATACTTTTTGGGAGATACTCCGATGATGGGAGACGGTGTGTTTCAGTACTGTAACGAGCAGACAGAGTTTGTGACCATTCCCGGCTTGACACTGTACTACATTGAGGGAACCGTGGGCTGGACGAGCCCGACATGGTGCGGCAGCCCGACGGCGGCTTGGGATAATGGAGCAGAGTGAATGGTTCGCTGCTGCGGGATTCCCTGCTGCCTGCGTGCCGGTACACGGTCGGTAGTGCCTGCACGGGATTGCCACACCCGGTGTGTGCACTGGGTTCGCAATGACAAACATGGGTAGCCCTTCCGTGTCATTGCGAGGAGCGCAGCGACGTGGCAATCTCTTTTCCAATCTTTTGTACGCAGTTGGTCGTTCCTGCACCGGTGGGACATGTCCCCGGTCTAAAGAGTGATTCATGGTTATGTCAGGGAAGCTTGTTCCCGAACTACGATCCAAAAAGGAAGGATGGGATCGGAATGAAAAAAATCATCGCTTTACTGGCTGCTTGCGCGATGTTTTGCGCTTTTCTGACTGCCTGCGGCGGGAATTCTTCCCCGACCATTTCGGAAAATGCGCCGGATGCCGCAGCCTCCGCGTCTTCGGAGCAAGAGACGGCTGCCGGAGAAACGCTGCCCGAGGCGCTTGCCGCTGATTTTCAGTATTCCCTCAGGGCGGACGGCATCGTCATTGAACGCTATACCGGCACGGAGGAGACCCTTGTGATTCCTGCGGAATTCGACGGGGTCCCTGTGACGAGCATCGGAGCCTATGCCTTCTCCGGTCGCACGAGCTTGCGCCGTGTGACGATTCCGGAGGGCGTGACCGAGATTCAGCAGCGTGCTTTCGCGGAGTGCGTCAGTCTGACGGATATCAATATACCGGACAGTGTCACCCGCATCGCGCTGCACGCGTTCCTGAATACGGCGATCTACAAGGCGGCGGAGCAGTGGACGGACGGCGTGCTGTATCTCGGAGGCTGGCTGATCGAAGCAGAAAAGTCGATTTGCGGAGCATATACCGTTCTCTCGGGGACCGTCGGAATTGCCGACTGCGCGTTCGAGTATTGCGGCAGTATAACGAGCATCACGATCCCGAGCAGTGTTAAACACATCGGCAACTGTGCCTTCTTCGAATGCGACAGCCTGACCTGCGCGACGCTCTCGGAGGGCGTGACGAGCATCGGTCCGGGAGCGTTTTCCGAATGTGACAGACTGGAGAGCGTTACGCTGCCGGACAATTTGGCGCGAATTGAGGACGAAGTGTTCGACGATTGCAGCGCCCTGAACCATGTGGTGCTGCCGGACGGTTTGAGGAGTATCGGCATGAATGCGTTTCACGGCTGCACCAGTTTGACCGACATTACCATACCGGTGGGCGTGACGAGCATCGAAATTAGCGCGTTTTCCGACTGCAGCGCCTTGACAAGCGTGACGCTGCCCGAAAGCCTGACGTGCATTGATGACTATGCCTTCGAAGGCTGCACCGCCTTGGCAGATATTGCCGCACCGGAAAAAGGAATCCGCATCGGCTGCGACGTCTTTTCCGACACGGCGTTCTACCATTCGGCGGAGTGCTGGACAGACAACGTGCTGTATCTCGGGAGCTGGCTGATCCAAGCGAAAAAGACCATCCCGGGCGCGTTCACCATTCCCTCGGGGACGACCGCAATTGCCGACCAAGCGTTCTCGTATTGCGGCAGATTAACGAGGGTCACGATTCCGAGCGGCGTGATATATGTGGGTATGCAGGCTTTTATGGGCTGCGACGAGCTGATCGGCGCGTCGATCTCCGAAGGTGTGGAAGGCATCGGTGCGGGACTGTTCTTCGGCTGCAGCGGTCTGACGAGCGTTACGCTGCCGGAGGACATGACGAAGGTCGCGGACGGTATGTTCTATGACTGCGGCAGCCTGACCGAGGTGGTGCTGCCGGACAGTGTGACGAGCATCGGTGCGTATGCGTTTCACGGCTGCGGCAGCCTCACCGGCATTAACCTGCCGGAGGGCTTGACAGACATCGGTCATCGTGCGTTTTACGGCTGCGTCGGTCTGCGGACGGTATACTTTTTGGGGGATGCACCCACGATGGGAGACGAGGTTTTTTGCTGCGATAACGAAAACTGGGAGGCTATGAGGCTTCCTGACGTGACACTCTACTATATTGACGGGAAAGCGGGATGGATGAGTCCGACATGGAGTGGATATCCGACGGCAGCTTGGGATAATGGAGGGTTAGTGAATGGTGAATAGTGAATGGTTCGCCGCTGCGGGATTCCCGGCTGCCTGCGTGCCGGTACGCAGTCGGTAGTTCCTGCACCGGCGCGCCGAGGTCGTTAGCGCAGCCGTTCGCGACGAAGGAGCGTTACGGATGCGGCATACCCCCTGCGCAGCCGTTCGCGACGAAGGAGCGCTACGGATGCGGCGTGCCCCTTGCGGGTATTGCGGGTGCGCGCCCTACGTTGAGGGTGCGTTCGGTGGATCGTAGGGCACGACCACCGGGCGTGCCGACCGCGAAGCGGCAGACGGTACAGACGAACAAATTGTTACGCACTTGGCAGTTCCTACACGCGGCTTAGGACATGTCCCAACGCTACAAGGGATGGAGCACACCGAGATTGTTCACGCATGGTTCTTAGTTCTTAGCTCACAACGGAGAGGGGGAAAGCGATGAAGTTTTGGCAGAAGGTTTTTATCCCTGTGCTGCTGCTGTTTTTGCTGCTGCTCAACGGATGTATCTATATCCTGTATCGTGTTACCTACAACAACCATTTACAGAGCGAGAAGAACCGCACCGCTTCGGAACAGTATGCGGTTTCCGTGGCGCTGTCCAGAGACTTCCTTGTGATGGAGGAGAACGAGCGGCTTTCGACGGATACGGTCTCGCAGCTCATGCTGGCATACGGCAGCTATTACGAGACGGACGGGATCTATCTGTGCCTGTTCCTGAACGGGGAAGCGGTGTATGCCGGGGACGCGCTGCCTGTTAATATTGACGCGGTGGAAAACAGTCTCGTCTATATTCAGGAGGCGGCTGACCGGGTTTTTGTCTGCGCCTCCGGTGAGATCCCGAGCTTTGAGGAGTACAGCCTGACCTATGTGCGGGATATTTCCGACATGGAGGCAACCTGGGATTCCCTGATGAGATTGATTATCTGGGTCAGCTTGGGCGTTTCTCTGGTACTGGCGATCCTGCTTTTGCTCATTGTCAGCCGCCTGACTCGTCCGCTGTCCCGACTGTCAAAGGCTGCCGATCAGGTGGCTGGGGGAGAGTATTCGGTGCAGGTGCCCTTCCGCGGGAAAGACGAGCTTGCCCTGCTCACTAAAAACTTTAACCATATGACGGAGAAAATTCGCGGGCATATCCTGCAGCTGCAGGAGGAGAACCGAAAAAAACAGCAATTTTTGGATAACTTCACCCATGAGCTTCGTACGCCGCTCACCAATATTTACGGCTACAGCGAGTTCATGATGCGTGTCGCGGTTACGGAGGAGGATCGTCTGCGCTATCTGCAATACATCATGCGGGAGAGCAAGCGCCTGAATCTGATGTCCACGGAGCTGTTTCAGATGACGGTGCTGCGCAACAACGAGACGGAGATGGAACTGGTTTCCTGCGCCGACCTGCTGGAGGGCGCAATGCAGACGCTGGCGGAAAAGGGGAAAAAGAAATGCATTGCGATCAGCGCACTGCCGACGGAGGCAAAGG
Organism: uncultured Clostridia bacterium; assembly: GCA_945832065.1. Taxonomy (GTDB): domain Bacteria; phylum Bacillota; class Clostridia; order Oscillospirales; family Oscillospiraceae; genus JAZOXB01. The sequence continues at coordinate 15,041 of CAMAEX010000017.1, forward strand.
TATACGGCAATTGGGCGCTGCTGCAGAGCCTTGTGATCAATTTTACCGAAAACGCGATCCGCGCCTGTGAAACGGGCGGGCAGATCCTTTTGTCCTTCCGCATGGAGGAGGATGTGCCGACGCTGCGGGTTAAGGACAACGGGAGAGGCATGGCGCCGGAGCAGCTGGAACGCATTACCGAGCCGTTCTACCGCGTGGACAAGAGCAGAACCAGAGAGGAAGGCGGCGTGGGACTTGGGCTGTATCTTTGCAGCGAAATTGTCAGGCTCCACGGCGCGGCGCTGGAATTTCTCTCCCGGCTCGGACAGGGAACGGAGGTCATTGTCCGTTTCCCCAATCATAAAGAATAAAGAAATAATGGTTCGCTATATGCAGGTCGCACCCAGCACCGAGATTACCTATGACCTGTACGGCAAGCTTTGCGGCATCTTTACAAGCTTTAATACTGAAAACCGATTAAAATATTCATTTCAATCGGTTTTCAACGCCGTTCCG
>CAMAEX010000018.1:0-14766 GCA_945832065.1 uncultured Clostridia bacterium
TTTGCTGTTCTGTCTGTACAAACTGCGGCATATCCTTACCCTGCTTTCTTATAATAATATTGTTTTCAAGGGTAATTAGTCTCACCCTTGTAGTCTATTTAGATTATAGCATAGTAATTATTAAATGTAAACCCTTTCTTGAAAAAAATCTCGAAAATTTTAAACTTTCTTAAGATTTTTTCAAAACCAAGCCCCGCCGTACTGTGTCAGGCAAAAAGTGACGAACGCGATTACCGCAAGAATCGCGGCGCCGCCGAAAATCCATAGGAGCGCACGCTCCCAGCGCGGCGTTTCCCATGCATCTTGCGCCTCTTCCTCCGCAAAAGACACGATCCCCGGCGTAAAGCTCCGCAGGATCGGCGCGGGCTTTTCCCCGGCAAGCGGCTGCATCTCGGATTCCTGCGGTTCGCAATGCGCCGCTGACAGCTTGCTGCCGCAGAGCAGGCAAAACGCCCGTTGCGGCGGATTCGGGAAGCCGCAGCTGCATTGCAGGTATCCTGCCTCCTGCGGCATGCAAAGCCGATGCGACGGCAGTCTGCGCCAACGGGTGCCGTCAGCAAAGACAGCGCGCTCGACCGAGACGCGCAGACGCTCGACCTCCGTTCGCGGCAGGACAAGCATACGGTCTTCTCCGAAGATCCCGCACGGCGCGGCGGCACAGTTTGTCAGCGGCAGCTCAGGTACCCGATATACGGTCTTTCCGAACGCATCAAAGCCCTCCACGGACAAAAACACCGTGCTGATCTCACGCTGTCCGCAGTTGACCATACGCACCTGCAGGAAGACCGCGCCGCTGTCCCGCTCGATGCTGCGGCGGGTACAGTGCACATAGACGGGTGACTCCGGCTGAAACACAAACTGGCGCTGCGGGGCAAGGGTGAGAAAACGATCTGTCGGGATCATGCGTCTGTCTCCCCGCTGCCGCGTGTAAAGACCGCCGTGTAGCTCTCGCCGTCTGCCAAAGCAGCCTGCTCTATCCCAACTGTCAGCGCTTCTCCGTTTTTAGAGAAGCACCACCAAGCCTCGCCGTCGTTCCAATCCGCTTTTTCGCCGTCCACTACGTCATACAGTCCGGCGCTGTCGGCAGATTCCGCCACAAGCTTTTCTTCCTTCAGCGCCTCGGCAAGCGTTTCCTGCTCGGTGTCGATCTTGAAGACCTTTTCCGTTCCGTCCGCGTGTATGACCGTAAAGGTAATATGTTTTGTCCCGCTTTGCCGGGCGGACTGCGTGTAGCAGCCCGTCAAGCCGCACAGCATACATAGCAACAGCAGTATCGCCGTCATTCGTTTCATAAGGCTGCCCTCCGATCTCTTTAGGATGATCTTACCACATTCCTTTGTCGGAATCAACAATAATACGCCATAAAACAGGAAAAAGACATGCAAAGCGCACCCTCCGGCACGAGGATGCGCTTTTTTCAGGAGATATATCGGGGCATTGGGATATACATTGCTATGACAGGTCGGCACCCATTTCACAGGTGTAGAGCCACGCAATGCTGTCACCGTCAGAGAGTGCATAGTCCGAGCAGCCGACAGAGGGGAACGAACCGTTCACCGCATAGAGCCACCCGGAGCCGCTTCCGCAGTCTCGCTCATAGAGATTGCCGATCCCTTCGATATAAGCGGTATTATAGATGGGTGAAACAGAGAATTCCAGCGCAATACCATACTGCTTTGTGACGCGCTGCAATACATCAAACACCGTGTCACCCTCTTGCAGCTCTACACTGACCGTACCGAGCATCCAACCGTCTTTCGGCACGATCGCTTCCTTTCCCGCCTTCAGATCATCCATATGTGAAAGGACGGTTGCGCAGGAGATATAGATCGTGCACTGCGGCACGGGCGATTCGGTGGGCAGCTCTGTCGTTGCCGTCGTTGCCGGTTCCGTTGCGGTAGGCTGCGTTGCAGGCGGTTCCGTGACCGCGCTCGCCGTTGTCGGCGCTTCCGTCGCAGGAGGTTCCGTTACTGTCGTTACAGACGCGGAAGGCTCCGTTGCCGCACTCGGCGTTGTCGGCGTTTCCGTCGCGGATGCTTCCGTCACTGTTGTTGCGACCGCAGAGGGCTTTGTTGCAGTCGGCGCCGTGGAGACGACAGTCTGCTCCTGTAGTGGAGCGGACTGTATGGTCAAGTCCGGCGTTGAGAGGGCTTTCTCTCCCGTTTCTGGCTGCGATGTATCTCCGAAGAAGAACGCCGCCGCCAAGATGCAGACGATCACCGCCGCCGCGATCACGGCATATTGCCATTTTTTCATTTTGCGAGATAACGGCAGAGCATCGCAGCCGCCTGCGCACGGGTTGCCGTGCCCTGCGGGTCAAGACGGTTGCCGTCAGTGCCATGGATGATGCCTGCGGCAACTGCCCATCGCATCGCGTCTTGCGCCCAAGCGGAGACGCTTTCACGGTCAACGAAAGCTTCGGGCAGGGTTGCGCCCTCCTGTTCGCCCGCGTAACGCCACAGAATCGTCGCAAATTCCTCGCGGGTGATCGGTGCGTCGGGTGCGAAGCAATTGTCACCGACACCGTTCACGATATTTTTCTGCTGCGCCCATGTCACGGCATCGGCATACCAGATGTTCTTCTCCACATCAACGAAGCTGCTCTCGCCCTCCGCTTTCTCTCCCGAGGCGCGGTAGAGGATGGTCACAAGCATGGCGCGCGTCATTGTGCTTTCCGGCTCGAAGGTAGTCGCGGACGTTCCGTTCATCCAGCCCCGTTCCGTCGCCGCGCAGATCTCTGCGCGTGCCCAATGCCCGTCCACATCCGTGTAACGGACGCAATCATGCGCCTTGACGCTGATGCGGAAATAAGCGACACTCTTACCGCCGAGGCTCGAAATGCTGCAATTGACCGTTTGAGAGAAATCAGCGTCCTTCAGCCCGGTGACAATGGCATAGTGCGGATTGAGCGAAGTGGTATAAGTGCAATCCTCCGCCTTGCCGTCATAGCCGAGATCGAAGGTCAGAACGAACGGATCCTCCTCCGTGCCGCTGCCCTTTGCAGGCTCGCCGTCTACCATGTAGGTCACCACGGCGTTGTAGTTTTCGTCAAAGGTCGTCGTGCGGGTCATTTCCTTTGTCACGCCGCCGAGGGTAATGCTTGTAAACACGGGCAGCCCGTAGAAGCCGGTGCCGATATCGTCGGTGGTCGTGTCAAGATTCATCGTATAGTGGAGCTGCAGCACATCACCGCTCTTCGGCGTGATCGTGCTTAAGCCCCAATTGGAGAAATCATCATTGTTATAAGAGAGCATCCAGCCGGAGTAGCCGCCGCAGCTTCCGAGTCCGTTGATCTCGGTAATGTAGCCCTCCGCAACGCCCTTCGCTTCGATGCCGTTGGCATCAAAAGCCTTCTGCACCAGCTCTGCGGCAGTCATTCCCTCGGTGAACGCCACGGGATAATCCGCAAGGACAACGCCCGTCTCGCTGGCGTTTTCCGCCTTTGCCGCAGAGGCGGTATAGTCATACACGCCGACATAGACATAGCTTGCGCCGCTGTTTTTCACATCCGACATATCAAACAGAGAGGTCTTTCCCTCGAGGAGACGCGCATAGCCGGCAAGCGCATATCCGACCTGTTGCGTGGCAAGCAAATTGGGATTGTTGTCAGCATGACCGAAAGCAATTGCGTCTTCCGCAAGATAGGAGAAGATCGCGGAACCGAGCCACGCGCCGTCTTCCTTTACAAAGCGGCTGTCCTTCGCAGGGTCAATGCCGAGGCTGCACAGCGCAAGCAGCACCTGTGCCGGAGATTCGGAGCAAGCCGTGCCCCAAGACTCATAGCCGCCGTCTGCCTGCTGCAAGCCGCTCAGCACCGTCAAGCCGCGATCGACCGCTTCCTTTACCTCTGCCTGCTTGTAGTAAGGTGCGAGCGCCTGAATGACCATCGCGGTCATATCGACATCCGCCTTGCTGCCGAAAAATGCCCAGCCGCCGTCTGTCAGCTCCTTGTTCAAAAGCTCCTGCACATAGCGCTCACGCGTCGCCGTCGCGCCCTCGGGCAGCGCATACGCGGCACTGTCCAAAGCGAGCAGGGCATAAAGCGTTCCGTTGATGCCCTGCGACGAGGTCTTGTCAAAATCGCCCAGCGGCGCGATCATGCTGTAGCCCGCAAAATCGGACGCGTCCACGCCGCAGGCCGTCAGCGCAAGCGTGATGCGGGAATAAGTGGTGTTGTTGAACTCGTCCATCACGCCCTTTTTCTCTCGGATCTGCTGCGCCATATACGCCAGATATTCCGTGCGCAGCTCCTCCGTCAGGTTGCCGCTGCGGGCAAGCTGCAAAATCGTCCAGTCGCTGAAGCTTCCCGCAGTGCGTGTCTCGATAAGGTAATCCGAGATGCCGTCCACCGCGTCGGCAAGCTCCATCGGAAGCGCAGCCGCCTCTGCCGCAAACGCAGCGGGCAGCACGCTGAGCAGAAGCGCCAGCGTCAAAAGAAATGCAATCGTTCTTTTCATGTTGGTTCCTCCAATGATCAAAATTGAACTGCTCCCACACAAAAAAGGCTGTGGCAAACCTGCCACAGCCGTTTTTCTGTGAGAAATGACACTTTTTGTAGGTCTTCTGACTTACGCTTAGGATCCTATCGGATCTGCGGACGCGCTCTGCCTTCCCGGTTTCCCAGTGACTGACTTTCGTCAACGAGCGGCACCCTCAGCGCTTACAGCGGCGGTTACCGCGGGGACTTTCACCCCATTCCCTTGTTCATCTCCGCGCCTGCACGGCAGCGGAGCCACAAAAAGGAGACAATATGAAGTTCAGCAACAGTATAGCACTCCGGAGGTCTTCTGTCAAGCAGGAAGCGCCTGAGAGAGGTTCAAAAGTATCTGCGCAATTTCCGTGCGGGTCGCCGTACCGGTCGGGTCCAGTGTGGCGTTCCCCTTGCCGTTCAGAATATGCAGACCGACCGCCCAGCGCATCGGCACCTTGGCATATTCGGAGACCTGATCCGCGTCGCGGAAAACGCTGAGATTACCGGACGCGCCGATCTCCTGACCCATATACTTGGCATAGCGGTAGAGCATCGCCGCCGTCTGCTCACGGGTCACCGGTTCCTCGGGGCTGAATTGCGTCGCGCTCGTACCGTTCACAACGCCGGAGGTATACGCCCACGCGACGGCATCGGCATACCATTCCTTCGCGGGAACGTCCGTAAACGGATGCGTGCCGCCCGTCTCGCCGCTCATGCGGTAAAGGATCGTCGCCAGCATCGCCCGCGTCAGCGTACCCTCCGGATCAAACCGGTCGTCCGCCACGCCGTTCATATAGCCGCCGCCCACGGCAAAGTCAATTGCCTCATGATACCATGCGTTGACATCGGTGTCAACATAGCGCAGGAGATAACACTCACGGCTGCGCAGGACGGTCGTGTAATACTGTACGCCGTTCTTCTCATAGCCGTAGAGTGCATAGAGCGTCGTCGTCTCGCTCGTCGGCGTGAACATGTCGGTAAAATACATCGGTGCAGCGGTGCCGTCCTCGCACTTTTCCGGCGTCCAGCCGACAAAGACATATGCCTCGGCGTCCGCATTCGGTGTGCCGGTCGGCACAGTCAGCCTAAGCGCGTCACCCACATAGCCGGTATCTTCTGCTTTTTCGCAGCCCTCGGGCACGGAATAGGTCACTTTTGCGGCTGTTTTTGCGGCAAACTGAACCGTCAGGATACAATCGGCAGTCAAATTTTCCACACGGAAGGTATTCTCCCCCTCCTGTGTCACGGTCGCGGCATTCTCCGGCGTGAGGGTATAGCCCGCGACATAAGCGCCCTCGGCAGGCGTTGCAGTGACGACATTGCCCTCAACGCTGACCGTGCCGAGCGTTTCGTCATTGGAAGCGGCGCTGAGGCGGGGGATAGCGGCAAAATTGACGGTCAGCAGGCAATCGGCAGTCTTATCCGTCACGCGGAACACATTGCCCTCCCATGTGACGGTAGCTGCATCCTCCGGCGTGAGGGTATAGCCCGCGACATAAGCGCCCTCAGCAGGCGTTGCAGTGACGCCATTGCCCGTGAGACTAACCGTGCCGAGCGTTTCGTCATTGGAGGCGGCGGTCAAGGTATACACCGGCGTTTCCTGCTTGAGCGTCCAAGTGGAGCAGACCGTCTGCAGATTATCCACCTTTCCCTGTCCGGGATATACATCCTCGCTTGAGACAATAATCGGGAAAGCGGCAAAATACTTCTGCGCGTCGGCAACGGTTTTATATGTAGTATTATCGTCCCAATATCCGTCCGCTTTCTTCATGGCAGCGACCGCCTCCGCAACGGTCGAATCGCCGCAAAGCTTGTCAAAGAAGGTTGCTTCCCACTTATAATCATAGGTAAAGGTCACGGACTGGGAGTAGCCGTAGACGACCTCAACGCCCCTTTCGCGCAGCGGAGCCTGCAAGCCGTCCGTCGCCAGGCCGAGGCAGATCGCCATCCAAAGGAGGCTGCGGGGCGCATTGTTTTCCATGTGGTTGGCGATCGCCGTGCCGTCGACGCAATAATAATGCATCTTTCCATCGCTTCCGCCGTCGAAATAGTGGTAATAGGTGCCGTAGGGGCCTGTCACCGCAGCCTTATCCGCATTCGTGATTCCCGTCTTGGATTGCAGGCAGATATAGGAGCTGTTCGCTTGCGAGGCGTAATCATAGACATCGTTCCCATAGCGGTCCGTATAACCCATTTTTTCCACATAGTCCGTCGTACCGTGGCTGTCAAAGATGACCACACCGCAAGTCTCCATCGCATCTGCAATGGCATCAACCGTTGCCGCAGTCGTCAGGTAGGTCGTTGAAGTGCCACCCGTTGCCTCGGCGATCGACGCGCCCTCATCCTTATAACGGGTGGTGAAGCTTCTGTCAATGCCGTAATAGGGCTGAAACACCGCGACATCCACGCTGTCGGGCGAACCGCCCTTTTTTGTGTAGGATACTGTCTCGACGCTGCCCTCGACCGCAGCACCGTCGGCATTGCGGATGCGGCTGCGCAGGCGCGGGGAATAGCCGCAGACCTCGCCGTCCGTCGTCTCCCAGAAGAAGAACGCGTTTTCTCCGTCATAGGTGCAGGTGCCTTCCTCGTAATACTCCGAAGAGACGACCAGCGCGGCAACCTCGCCGGAAATGGCAGCATAATCCGCCGCAGTCGCCCGTGTGCCCCGTTTAGCGACAACGGTCTTGTCCTCCAAAGCGGTGATCTGCGCCCAAAGCGCCTCGCTTGCGTTCCTGTCTCCGTTTTCCTCCGCCGAGACGGCAAAGGGCAGCAGCGACAGCAGCATTGCGGCAATGAGCAGATACGCAAGCAGTTGTTTTGTCAAGTGTTTCATCTATATTTCCTCTTTACAAATTATAATTTCAACCTTGGACGCAATTTCACATGGTACAAGATTTCCAGCCGCCCAATCAGCGCATCATAGATCGCGAAGGTGATATTCGCCATAAACAGCAGCAGCGCAAGCAGATAGTTCTCATACTGCGCAAACTCTGCTCTGAGCGTCTCCATGCGGAACACGAAGAGCATCAGGCTATAAGCGGCAAGCACCGCCGCCGTGCAGTACGCCAGCTTTGCGATCCATCGCAGCGCGTTGGGATGCAAACGGTTCAGGAACTTACGGAGCATCGGATAATATCCGAAGAACGCAAACAGGACGGCGGATTCCTTCTCCGGCGCGACCAACGCGGCAAGCACAGCCACGGCAAGGAACCACACCACGCTCCACTTTTTGCCCGTCTCCGCGTAAACGGGGATCAGTACCAACGACGCAAGCACGGGGCAGGCGATCGCCGCAAAGGGTACGACGCCGCCGAAAAACATCAGCGCGACCGCAAGCGCCGCCAACACGCCGCACAGGGCAAGGCGCTTGGTATCACTCCGCCGTCTCATGCTTTGCACCGTTTGAATTATTCTTTAACAGGTCATATTTGATATCCCACAGCTTTTTGGAAAGGTCAACATAGTAGGTATGCGGATTGTCGAAGCGCTTGACCTCGTCCCAAAGCGTCTCGACCTGGGCGCGGCAGTACTCGCGAATCTCCGGCAGCGTGGGGAGCTTGTAGACCAGCTCACCGTTTTTGAAGATCGGCACCTGTAATTCCTTGGCGGTGAAGTTATAGACGGTCTTCTGCTTCCATGTTGCATCAGGGTCGAAGATCAGAAGATCCTTGGTGTCGTCCACCGTCTCGTCGTGAACGCAGAGGTAGTCCGCGATCGCCTTGCCCGTATCATTGCCGTAGAAGCGATAGAGCTTCTTGAAATGTGGATTGGTGATCTTGCCGACATTCTCCGAAATTTTGATTTTCGGCTCGATCGTGCCATCGTCCTGCTCGACCGCAACCAGCTTGTAAACGCCGCCGAAAACCGGCTCGCTCCGGGCTGTGATCAGGCGCTCGCCCACGCCGAACATATCGATCTGCGCGCCCTGCTGCAAAATATCCTGAATGATGTACTCGTCCAAAGAGTTGGACACGGAAATACGGCACTTCGTCCAGCCCGCATCATCAAGCATTTTGCGCGCCTTCTTGGTCAGATAGGTCATATCGCCCGAGTCGAGGCGGATGCCGCACTCCTCGATGCCCAGGGGCTTTAACACCTCATTAAATACGCGGATGGCGTTCGGCACGCCGCTTTTGAGCGTGTTGTAGGTATCGACGAGCAAGGTGGCGTTGTGGGGATACAGCTCGCAGTAGGTTTTGAACGCCTCATATTCGGAATCGAACATCTGCACCCACGAATGCGCCATCGTGCCGCCCGCCGGAACGCCGTAGAGCTGGTCGGAGATCGTGCAGGCAGTCCCGTTGCAGCCGCCGATGAACGCCGCCCGCGCGCCCAGGATCGCGCCCTGCGCACCCTGCGCTCTGCGGGAGCCGAATTCCAGCACCGTTCTGCCCTGCGCCGCACGAACGACGCGGTTCGCCTTCGTCGCGATCAGGCTCTGATGGTTGAGGATCAGCAGAATGTACGTCTCGACGAGCTGCGCCTCGATCGCCCGGGCGCGGACGGTCAAAATCGGCTCCCGGGGGAAGACCGGCGTCCCCTCCGGAACGGCAAAAATGTCGCCCGTAAAGCGGAAGTCCCGCAGATACTTGAGGAATTCCTCGTCAAAGATGCCGCGCCCGCGCAGATAAGCGATGTCCTCGTCGGAAAAATGCAGGTCGCGGATGTACTCGATCACCTGCTCCAGTCCCGCTGCGATGGCAAAGCCGCCGCCGTCGGGGACATTGCGGTAAAAGACATCGAAATAGCAGATGCGGTCGCGCATCCCGTTGCGGAAGTACCCGTTGCTCATCGTCAACTCGTAAAAGTCGCAGAGCATGGTCATGTTCAGTTTGTCATAAGTGTTCATAGCGCACCTCTTTTAGGGAAGCTCTGAAGCAATCCGCAAGAGCGGTCAGCGAGAGATTTTGTCGCAAATTGAGGTTGGAAAACCGCAGGAATACTTTGTGTATTTCAAGATTTTCCAACCGATAAGTTGCGGCAAAGGATCCGCTGAGCGCCGCCGCTGATTTGTTCAGCGGTTCCTTAGTATATTGTCTTTATTATAGACTACTTTTCCGAAAATGACAATCCCCTCAAACACAGGAATTTTCATTGACCTTGCCCTATTTTTTTGCTATGATGAAGGAGAAAACCAACCACGCATATTTTTACGGCGAAGAGCGAAGACTGAAGGGTAAATGAGAAAATACCATTTACGGCTTTTTCCCGTTCTTCCTCGTAGGGGCGGCTATCAGCCGCCCGCCGATGTCGCAAGCACAATCACGCGGGCGGCTGATAGCCGCCCCTACGAGTTCTTTGGCAACACATTTACTTTAGGAGAAACTTCATGGAAAAACAATTTTTAGAGGCAGGCGAGGTTGTCAGCACCCACGGCATTCAGGGTGAGATCAAAATCCTCCCGTGGGCGGACAGCCCCGAATTCCTGCTCGGCTTCAAAACGCTTTTCTTAAACGGCAAGCCCTACACCGTCCGCGCAAGCCGCGTGCATAAGACCTGCGTGTTGGCAAAATTAGAGGGCATCGACACCCCCGAACAGGCAACCCTTCTGCGCGGGCAGACCGTCACCGTAGACCGCACCGGCATCACGCTGCCCAAGGGGACGGTTTTCATTGCCGATCTGCTCGGCTGCCGCGCGCTGGACGAGGACGGCAACGAGATCGGCAAAATTGCCGATGTGCTGACCATGCCCGCAAGCGACGTCTATGTCATCAAAGGCGAAAAGACCTATATGGTTCCCGCCGTCAAGGCGTTTGTCCGTGAAATCAATGTCGCGGAGGGCTTTGTCCGCGTGCATCTGATCGAAGGAATGGCGACCGATGAGAATTGATATTCTGACCCTGTTTCCCGACACCGTCGGGGACATGATGAACGAATCCATCTTGGGCAGAGCGCAGGAGCGCGGCTATATCCGCATTGAGACGCACCAAATTCGTGACTACACGACCAACAAGCAGAATCAGGTGGATGATTACCCCTACGGCGGCGGTCACGGCGCGGTGATGCAGGCAGACCCGCTCTACAACTGCTGGTGCCACGCCTGCGACGAGGCGGGCGGTCCCGTCCACACGATCTTTCTCTCCCCCTGCGGTCACATTTTCACACAGGCGGATGCCAAGCGGCTGTCCAAAATGGAAAATCTTATTTTGGTCTGCGGGCATTATGAGGGCATCGACCAGCGCTTCATCGACGAATGTGTAGATGAAGAGATCTCCATCGGCGATTTTGTCCTGACCGGCGGCGAGATCCCCGCGATGGCGGTTGCGGACTCGGTCTGCCGTTTGGTTCCCGGCGTGCTGTCCGACAGCGAGTGCTTTGAGGACGAGAGCCATTGGGCGGGGACGCTGGAATACCCGCAGTACAGCCGTCCCGCCGTGTGGCATGGGCGGGAGGTGCCGCCGATCCTGCTCTCCGGCGATCACGCGAAGGTCGCCCGCTGGCGCAGGAAGCAGTCACTCTTAAGAACGCGGGCGCGGCGTCCGGATATGTATGAAAAACTGGTCTTTGAGAGCAAAGAGGATAAGAAAATCTTAAAGGAGATGGCGGAGGATGACGAACATCGAGCAGCTTCGGCAGTGGATCCGGGAGAGTAAGTCCGCCGTATTTTTCGGCGGCGCGGGTGTCAGCACGGAGTCCGGCATTCCCGATTTCCGCAGCGTGGACGGGCTTTACAATCAAAAATTCGAATACCCGCCCGAGGAGATCATCAGCCACAGCTTCTACCTGCGCAAGCCGGAGTATTTTTTCCGCTTTTACCGGGAAAAGATGCTCCCCCTCGGCTTCGAACCGAATGTGACGCACAAGGTGCTTGCGCAGTTGGAAAAGGAGGGGCATCTTGCTGCCGTCGTGACCCAGAACATTGACGGGCTGCATCAAAAGGCAGGCAGCAAAACCGTCTTTGAGCTGCACGGCAGCGTTTTGCGCAATTACTGCGTCAGATGCCATAAATTCTACCCCGCCGAATTCGTCCGCGACGCAGAGGGTATCCCCCTGTGCGACTGCGGCGGCACAGTCAAGCCCGATGTCGTGCTCTATGAGGAATCGCTGGATCAGGACACCCTTGCCGGTGCCGTCTCCGCGATCCGCCGCGCCGACCTTCTGATCGTCGGCGGCACAAGCCTGACGGTCTACCCCGCCGCGGGACTGCTGCAATACTACCGGGGCAATCGCCTCGTCCTCATCAACCGTGACGAGACCCCCTACGACGACTATGCCAACTTGGTATTCCACGATTCCCTGGGCAAGATCTTCTCTCAACTCTCAAAATAACCGCCGCCCGTATCAGAGGCTCCCTATAACTTTTCTTTTATGATGTGATCCTTTGGGTCCGGCGGCAGTTCGCCGTAGGGCGCGCCGACTCGGCGCGCCGGTGCAGGAACTACCAAATGCGTACAAACTCGTTCGTCTGTACTGTCTGCCGCTTTGCTGACGGCACGCCCGGTGGTCGTGCCCTACGCGCCGCCAGCGCAACAATAACATGTAGCGTTACTCCTTTATCATTGCGAGGGCGCTTGCGCCCGTGGCAATCTCGTGCAGGCGCTTTCCAAACGGCAACGCATTCTATCGAAATCGAGGTATCTTATGGAACGAACCATGCGTGTCATCGCCCGAATGCGCAGTGATTTCGCGGAAAAATTCGGCATTCCCCGCCAAAGCGGATTGGTCAATACGCTGCGCGCCGCCGTCGTCTTTGAGCCGGAGTTCCGCAACCCCGATGCACTGCGCGGCATCGGGGATTTTTCCCATCTCTGGCTGATCTGGGAATTCTCCGAAGCGATCCGGGAAAACTGGTCTCCGACGGTACGCCCGCCGCGTTTGGGCGGCAACGAACGTGTTGGCGTCTTTGCCACGCGTTCTCCCTACCGCCCGAATCCCATCGGCTTATCCTGCGTCCGTTTGGAGGAGGTGCGGCAGGAGCCTGCCCTCGGTACCATTCTGATCGTCTCCGGCGCGGACCTAATGGACGGTACGCCGATCTACGATATCAAGCCCTACATCCCCTACGCCGACGCCCACCCCGAAGCAAACGGCGGCTTCGCGCAGGACGCGCCAAAACCGACTCTGACCGTGGATTTCCCGCCCGAGCTTCTCGCCCGTGTCCCCGTAGATCGTCAGGAAGCCCTCCGCGCCGTCCTCGCCCTCGACCCGCGCCCCTCCTACCAAAACGACCCCGCCCGCATCTACGGCATGCGCTTCGCCGACCGCAACATCCGCTTCACCGTGAACAACACCACCCTCACCGTCTGCGGTGTGGAATAAACCAAGCAAACACAAAAAGCTGTTTGCACCGTAGGACGTTTGAGCATTGCATTGCGCCTACTGTTTCGATGTTTCATAGTCAACAGGAGTCCGGTGGGCAACCGCCGAACAGTGCGCGGGAATAAGCGGAGGCAAGGAGAGAATAGAAACAGCCCGTGTTTTCCTTCCGTTTTACTTCGGAAAATTACATATTTTAGAAAAGTTTCGGTCTATAATAGTCCCAGCAGAGGTTGACTTTTCTGTCAAACATAATTATAATCTAATTACGGAAAAATGCAACATTTCACAAAAGTTCGAAGTAAGGAGAACGAGATGGAGCCTATTCAACGCGAAATCTATTTGAACCGGCTGATTGAACGAAGGGAAAACGGTCAAATCAAGGTCATCACCGGCATTCGGAGATGCGGAAAATCTTACCTTCTGTTTAAGCTGTACTACCAATACCTGATTGCTTCCGGAGTGGATGCTTCTAACATCATACGCATTGCTTTGGATGACGAGGACTATGAGGAGCTGTGTGACAGTAAAAAGCTGAGCGCGTATATCAAGCAGCGCGTCACGGACGACGACATGTGGTATGTGTTTTTGGATGAAATCCAGCTCTGCAAGGGCTTTGAAGCTGTGCTCAACGGTCTGAACCGGCGGGATAATTTAGACATTTACGTGACCGGAAGCAATTCAAAATTTCTCTCCTCGGATGTGCTGACAGAGTTCCGCGGCCGCGGAGACGAAATCAGGGTCTATCCGCTGTCCTTTTCAGAATATGTGTCGGCTTATCCCGGAGATAAGTATGATGCATGGAATGACTACTGCACCTACGGCGGACTGCCGCTGATTCTGAGCCGAAAAACCGATGAGTTGAAATCCAAGTATCTGATCGACCTGTGCAAGGAGCTGTATCTGAAGGACATCGAAGACCGACACAATCTGCGCGGTGACAATGTGATGGCTGCACTGGTCAACATTCTCGCATCCGCTGTTGGTTCTCTGACAAATCCGACCAAGCTCGCAAGCACCTTCCGCAGCAATGGCATCCGCGCCAGTGACAAGACTATCGGGACTTACATCGAATATCTGCTGGACGCTTTCTTTATCAGCAAAGCCGAACGCTATGACATCAAGGGGAAAAAATACATTGCTTCCCCATTCAAGTATTATTTCACCGACGTAGGGCTTCGCAATGCCCGACTTAACTTCCGCCAGCAGGAAGAAAACCACATCATGGAAAACATCATCTATAATGAACTGCTCGTACGGGGGTTTAATGTAGATGTCGGCGTCGTAGAACACTCTGCGAGGGATTGCGACGGAAAGGTCGTCCGGAAAAGGCTTGAAGTGGATTTTGTCTGCAACCAAGGCAGCCGGAGATACTATATTCAGTCTGCTTTTGCGATTCTGGACAGTGACAAAATGCAGCAGGAGCAAAGCTCTCTGATTCGCATCGGCGACTCCTTTAAAAAAATCATTGTGGTAAAGGACAGGATCAAGCTCTGGCGCAACGAGCAGGGTATCGTCGTCATGGGTATTATGGATTTCTTGCTGAATCCGAACAGCTTGGATTTATAAGAGCAGCTGCGGAATACGCATGGTTTCCCGCGTTTCTGCTCATTTTATGTAAAATGAAAGAGCCGATATTATGGTAGATTTAATTCTATTTCCGTCCGATTTTTTTGACACAAAACGAGTGGATGCGGATCTGCGGCAAGAGTATGAGGCGGCTCTGTCTACCGATTTGTTTGAAGTCGCCCTGTTCAGCTATGAACAATGGTTCCACCACGGAAAATTGGTCGTGACAGGCGCGCCGAAGGAGATGCACACTGCGATCTACCGCGGCTGGATGATGCAGCCGGAGCAGTATGAACGCTTCTACCAACTGCTTCTTGAACAAAACATTTCCCTCATCACCAAGCCGGAGGCCTATCGGCTCCTGCACATTTTCCCGAATGTCTATGACCTTCTGGCGGAGGATACGGCAAAGATGCTGATGTATCCGCTGCGTGCCGAAATCCCGGTGGATGAACTCAAACGGCATTTTT
>CAMAEX010000019.1:0-14597 GCA_945832065.1 uncultured Clostridia bacterium
TGTACTGATGGATAAAGTAATCTTTCATATTGATGTCAACAGCGCCTTCCTGTCGTGGACGGCGGCTTATCGCATTAAGGTCTTAGGTGAGACGCTTGATCTGCGTGAGATCCCGTCCGTTGTCGCAGGCGATCGGGAAAACCGACAGGGTGTGATCCTTGCAAAGAGCCAGCCTGCGAAAAAATACGGCGTCAAAACAGGTGAGCCGATCTTCAAGGCGCAGCAGAAATGCCCTAAGCTGACCATTGTGCCGCCGGACTATGCGCTGTATGTTGAGGCGTCGCGGCACTTTACCGCCCTGCTGCGGCAGTTTGCGCCCGTGGTGGAGCAGTATTCCATTGATGAAGCATGGGTGGATATGACGGGTACGGAGGGACTTTACGGCTCTCCCATGGCGGCAGCGGAGATGCTGCGGCAACGAATCTATGACGAGCTGGGTTTCACGGTCAACATCGGCATCTCGACCAATAAGCTCTTGGCAAAGATGGCAGGCGATTTTGAAAAACCGAATAAGGTGCATACGCTCTACCCGTGGGAGATGGAGAAAAAACTCTGGCCGCTGCCCGTGCGCGATTTGTTCATGATCGGACCCGCCACGGAGAAAAAGCTGCATTTACTCGGCATTGAGACCATCGGGCAGCTTGCGCACGCCGACCCGGAGGTCATTCGAAAAAAGCTGTATAAACCCGGTATCGACCTTTGGAATTCCGCTAATGGGCGCTACAGCGACACATTGCTTCCGGTTCCGGAGGATAACAAGGGCTACGGCAACGCAACCACGCTGCCCGCCGATGTGACTAACGCAGTGGAGGCGTACCGCGTGCTTCTTTCCCTATGCGAAACGGTGGGCACACGGATGCGGCGTGATAAAAAATCCGCCCGCTGCATTGCCGTCAGCCTGCGGACGAAGGATTTTGTTAATTTTTCCCACCAAGCGACCTTGCCCAACGCAACGGACAGCACAGAGGAGCTGTTTCGCCATGCCTGCCGCATCTTTGACGAGGCGTGGGACGGAGAGACGCCCTTGCGCCAGCTCGGCGTGCAGGCTACAAGGCTGGAGGAACGGGGATTGCGGCAATACGACCTCTTTTCCGTCATCAGTGCGGAGGACTACGAGCGCAAAGCGAAGCTCGACAACACCGTTGATGATCTGCGGGAAAAGTACGGCGAGGGCATCTTACGCCGTGCCCGCTTTGTCGGCTCGGAGGTCGTGCTTGCGGGCGGCTTGTCAAAAGAGCGCCGCACAGGGATCACCAAACCGGTATAGAAAAAGGAGAGAACATAGTATGGACGAGAAATTACTCGGAAAATGCGGCATTTACTGCGGCTGCTGCCCGACTTATCAGGCAAACGGTTGCCGAGGCTGCTCGGAGGAACATGAGATCGGCGATTGCTTTACCCGCGACTGTGTACTGCACCAAAAGCTGTCCTGCTGCGAAGAATGTAAGAACTTCCCCTGTGAGACGATCCTCACGCAGCCGCATACGACCGCACTGGACAAGGCATGGCTTTTGTGGAAAAAGGGAAGCCGCACAAATCGCTGAGGCTTGCTTTTCGTGTTGACAGGGCGCAAAAACATGGTACAATAAAAGCTGAAATAACGCCTGACCGCACGGCATAAAGTTGTGTGGGGGTGTTCCGATGTCTTACTTTAAAAAATCCGTTGGGTTTTATCTGTTTGTCTGCGCAGCCGTGATCATGGGCGCAATGCTGCTGTCCCGTGCCGGTTCTGCGGTGGCGGTGTTTTCCTCGGAGACGAGCACTGCGCCGATCGTTGTCATTGATGCCGGGCACGGTGGAGAGGACGGCGGTGCGATCTCCGTCACCGGCGTTCGGGAAAGCACGCTGAATTTGGAAATTTCCCAGCGCTTGAACGATCTGCTGCATTTTCTCGGCATTCAAACAAAAATGATCCGCACTGAGGATATCTCCGTCTATACGGAGGGGGAGACGATTGCGCAGAAAAAAGTCTCCGACATTCATAACCGCGTGGCAATGGTCGAGAAGACGCCGAACGCGCTGCTGGTCAGCATCCATCAGAATCAGTTTTCCGAATCGCAGTATCGCGGTGCGCAGGTGTTTTACGCCAGCGGCAGTCAAGAGTTGGCGGAATTGCTGCAAAGGGAGCTGGCAGCGCAGGTCGATCCCAAAAACCACCGCGAATGTAAGCAGGCAAAGGGCATCTATTTGTTGGAGCATATCTCCTGTCCCGCCGTGCTGATCGAATGTGGTTTTCTGTCAAATCCTGCCGAAGAAGCTCTGCTGCGCGATGAAGCCTATCAAAAAAAGCTCGCTTCCGTCATTGCCTGTACGCTTGCGAGTCATCTGGAGGAAGCCAATGAAGTCTAAAACCGTCTTTCTCTGCACGAATTGCGGCAATGAAACGCCCAAATGGGCGGGTCGTTGTCCTTCGTGCGGTCAGTGGAATACCTTAGAGGAATATACGCCCGCGCCGAGCGGAACGGGGAATGCTGCACCCGCTGCGCGCACGACCTCTGCCGTGGCGAAGCGGCTCAGCGAGGCGAAGACCGACGAGGCGCTCCGTTTTACCACGGGGCTTTCGGAACTGGACCGCGTTCTGGGCGGCGGCGCGGTCAAAGGTTCGCTGGTATTGGTCAGTGGCGCGCCTGGCATCGGCAAATCGACGCTGTTATTGCAAATTTGCGAACAGATCGCCCGCGAGCAGACGGTGCTCTATGTCTCCGGCGAGGAGAGCGAGGGTCAATTAAAGCTCCGCGCCGAACGTTTGGGTGTCTCCGGCAAAAATCTGCTTATTCTCTGCGAAACGAGCTTAGATGAGGTTCTCGGCGCAAGTGAACGGGTACAGCCGGAACTTCTGATCGTCGATTCTATCCAGACCCTGTACGCGGAGGACAAGCCTGCCTCACCGGGCAGCGTCACGCAAGTGAAGGAATGCACCCTGCGGCTGATGCAGTATTGCAAGAGCAGCGGCGTAACGGTCTTTGTCGTCGGTCATATTAACAAGGAGGGCGCGATTGCAGGACCTAAGGTCTTAGAGCATATGGTGGACTGCGTGCTGTATTTCGAGGGCGAATCACACACTGCGCACCGACTGCTCCGTGCGGCAAAGAACCGTTTTGGATCGACGAATGAGATCGGTGTCTTTGAGATGCAGGATACCGGTCTGCGGGAAGTGCCGAATCCCTCCGAAATGCTGCTCGACGGCAGACCGCACGGCACGCCGGGCACCTGTGTTGCCTGTGTGATGGAGGGAACGCGCCCAATCTTGGCGGAGGTACAGGCGCTTGTCAGCCCGACCACCCTTGCCGTGCCCCGCCGCTCAGGAAACGGCTTGGATTATAACCGCACTGCAATGCTCCTCGCCGTGTTGGAAAAGCGCGGCGGTCTGCGGTTTTCCAACGCAGATGTTTATCTGAATGTCATCGGTGGTTTGCGCTTGGACGAGCCTGCCTCCGATTTGGCGGTCATTATTGCTGCGGCTTCCGCTGCGCTGGACAAGCCTGTTTCCGATACTCTTGCAGCGGTCGGTGAGGTCGGTCTGACAGGGGAGATTCGCGCGGTAGGTCAGCTCTCGCAGCGGCTTTCCGAAATTCGCAGGCTCGGCTTTACCCAGTGCATCGTGCCGCGAAACGCAAGAGAGCTGCATGCGCCGGAGGGCTTAGAGCTTCTTCGCGTGCGCAATGTCCGCGAGGCAATTGCTGTCGCATTGTAAGCTTCAATAGGAGAGATTTATATGCCGGGAATCAAATATATCGCCCGCGTTGTACGGGGAATGCGCTTTGACAGACTGAAGCAAATGACGCAGATCGTCAAAGAAAAGAGCGGTCAAAGCAAGGCGCGTACGCTTTGCAGTTTGGCTTGGTGTGCTATGCGCTACGGCGCGGGCTATTATGACTATGTCATGTTCGGCTTCTACAACATGAACGGTAAGCAGCGCAACACCTATTTGACGCGCGTGCGCAATAAAAAGGTCTGTGAGCTGATGAACGATTATTCCTTCGCGGACGAATTTGACGATAAGCTGCGCTTCAATCAGCGCTTTGCAGACTTCCTGCGCAGAAAGACGCTGAACGGAGAGACCGCGACTGCTGCCGAGTTCACCGATTTTATCCGCGGACAGGAGGCGATTTTTGCCAAACCGAACCACGGCTCCTGCGGCAAAGGCGTTGAAAAGCTGAAAATAGCGGACTTTGTGGATGCGGAGGAAATGCTTGCTTACATCCGTGAAAAGAAGCTTGTGATCTTAGAGCACGCGCTCCCGCAGCATCCTGACATGGCGCGCCTGCATCCGCAGTCAGTCAACTCGATGCGCATCGTTACCGATATCGTCGGGGACGAGGTGCAGATTGCCTATATTATTGTCAAGATCGGTCGGGGTGACTCCTGCTGCGACAACTCCGGGCAGGGCGGCGTGCTCTGTCGCGTCGATGAAGCAAGCGGAAAGATTCGCTCCGTTGCAACGGACGATTATTTCAATGTTTTTGAAAAACACCCCGACACCGGAATCACCTTCATGGACTATCAGCTCCCGATGGTGCCGGAGGCGATCGCGCTTGCAAAGCAGGCGGCAATGGTTCTTCCGCAAATGCGCCACGTCGGCTGGGATGTTGCCATCACGCCGGATGGTCCGGCCATCATCGAGGGTAACGAATATCCCGGCACCGACCTGTGCCAGCTCGCCCCGCATTACCCCGAGAAGCAGGGACTATGGCCCTATTACAAGCGTATTTTGAAGCTGTAAGGATAAAAATATTTGAAGTAGTTAAAAATTCCGCACAAAAGGAAGACAACGATCACCTTTTGTGCGGAATATATTTTGCTGTTATAAAAAATTGGAGTTTTTAACTCATTCTTTTATACATCAATGATATCGTCGTTATCATCTTCTCTATGCTTTCCGCCGAGAGCAATGGCAACAATGTCGAAGATTGCCTCAACGATTAACACTGCGCCCGTGAAGCTCCAAAGGATTTCCGTCGTCGTGAAGGGATTAAGGAGGATGAGCGTCGCAAAGATCAGCGAGCACACCGCGCTGATGGCAGGCAGATACCAGCGCTTTCTGCCGAAGCGGATCATATCAGCCATCCACTGAATTTTCCCGACACCACTGACGAGAATGCCAATGCCGTAAAGGATCGTCAGCAGGGGAAAGGTTGCAACGAACCATTTCGAACGCAGCACACAGAACAGACCTGCCAGCAGGAAAAGCAGTCCCTTAGACAGCCCATGCGTCAGCGCGCCGGCAGCAGCATCTGCGCGGAAATAACGCACCGTGAACACCACACCCGCAATAATCAGTGCCGCGCCAAGCGCAATGATGATTGCAGAGGTAAAGCCCAGCGGATCAATGAGCAGCAACACGCCAACCAGAATTTCAAGGACGCACATCAAAATGCTCCCGCCGTTTTTTTGAATCGCTCTCATAAATAAGCACCTCCTGTAAATGATTCCTTCTTGGAAAATTTGGATAAAGCTATTATAATATACTTGACTTGATCTTGCAAGAATGTGAGGTAGCTGACAATGAAAAAATTCTGATCGTTGACGCCGAGCTACGATGTGCAGTTGTAGTCCGCGGCATCCATGACGCGCCTTTGCAGTCATTGCTAATGACACTTAAAAAGATGTAAAAACCTCGTAATTTTTGCCGGATGGATCGTAATCCGGCAATTTTTATGTTTGCTCTTGCTTTTTAAACCGATATTATGTATACTTGATTCACAGACGAAAAAAGGAGGCGCTTTATGGAAGATCGGAATGTTGATCTGCTGACCAATGCGCAGAAGATATTGACGCAGGTGCGCCGGGTCGTGGTCGGAAAAAACAGAGTGCTGACATGGGTGCTTGCGGCGATCCTCGCAAAAGGACATATCCTGATGGAGGACATTCCAGGCGTTGGCAAGACCACCATGGCGCTTGCGTTTTCCCGCACCTTAGGGCTTCAGCCGAGCCGCGTGCAGTTCACGCCGGATGTTTTACCCTCCGATGTGACGGGCTACAGCATCTTGGACCAAGAGAGCGGCAAGATGGTTTATCAGGCGGGTGCCGTGCTGTGCAATCTCTTTTTAGCGGACGAGCTGAACCGTGCGACCTCAAGAACGCAGTCGGCGCTGCTTGAGGCGATGGAGGAGGGACAGGTGACTGTGGACGGCGTAACACACAAGCTGCCACAGCCGTTTATCGTGATTGCCACGCAGAATCCCACCGGCGCAGCGGGCACACAGCCGCTGCCGGACAGCCAAACGGATCGTTTTATCATACAGCTCAGTATGGGCTACCCCGCACCGGAGGACGAGATCGCCATGGTCAACGCGCGGCAGGCGGAGGATCCATTAAAGACACTTCACCCGGTCGTCTCGCCACGCGAGCTGCTTGCAATGCAGGAGACTGTTGCGCAGACCTATGTGGCGCAGGAGATCGTAGCATATATCGTGAATCTGATCGGCGCGACCCGCCGACATCCTTTTCTGGAACGCGGCGCAAGTCCTCGAGCCACCTTGGCAGTTGTTGCGATGGCAAAGTCCATGGCAAGGCTGCACGGTCGGGACTATGTGATCCCGAAGGACGTGCAGGAGGTATTTGCGCAGACCGTTGCGCACCGTCTTGAGCGCAGCGCAAAAGCAGGGGAGCAGGGCATCGGAGAAATATTGCAGGCGGTGCTGCAAGCTGTCCCTGCGCCGAGGCTCCGCTGATATGCACAGCCGTCGGATACTGTACCTCATCGCGCTGATCGGGTGCGTTGGGTTTTATATCGCATATGGGCGGTGGCTTTCTTGGCTGCTGCTTATGGCGTTGGTGTTTTTGCCGCTTTTCAGTTTATTGCTCAGTTTGCCGGCAATGCTCCTTCTCAAAGGGCGTTTTTCCATACCCGGCGCGGTGCAGATAGGTGAGCGGATTTCGCTGAAGCCGGAATTGAACTGCCCGCTACCGCGTCCGCTTGTTTCGTGGCAATACCGTATCAGCACGCCGTTAACCGGTGAGACGCGGAAACAGAAGGACGATACACCGCTGATCGCAAAGCATTGCGGCTGCATCAAGCTCGAGCTAAGAAAGCAACGGAAATATGACTATTTGGGGTTGTTTCGTTGGCGGCTCTGTCGACGCTTTACACAGGAGATTTTGGTTTGGCCGAAGCCTGTTCCGGTGGAGAATCTTCCGAGCATAAAGCGTTATTTGGCAGCGCGCTGGAAACCGAAGCCGGGCGGCGGATTTGCGGAGAATTACGAGTTGCGGGTTTATCGTCCCGGTGATGATCTGCGGCAGATTCATTGGAAGCTGGCAGCGAAAACAGGCAAGCTGATTACCCGTGAACCTTCGATTCCGGTGCGCGGCAAAATGGCTTTGACCATGTGCTTGAGCGGTCAGCCGGACGAAATCGATACAAAACTCGGGAAGCTGCTGTATGTTTCTCATTATCTCTTAAAAATGGAGCTTTCCCATGAGCTGCATTGCCTGACCGGGGACGGCATGAAGGTCTATGCGATTTCCGATACGCAGACCATGGAGGAGGCTATGGCAGAGTTGCTGTGTGCCGGTGTTACCGTGGAGCGGGAAATGCCGAATATCCGTGCTTCATGGCTTTACCATATCGGAGGTGCGCAGGATGAAGTATGAAAAATTGCTGACCCTGTTGTGCGGGACTTTGCTTGCTTTCCTGCTCAGCTTCTCCTGCGCATTCTGCATCGCGACCGGTTTTGATTTGCACGCGGACGAACTGGTCGATCTTCGGGCAATTTTATTATGGTGCGTGTTCATATCTCTGCTTTGCGGCGTCTTTGATACTTTCCGTTTCGGCGGCATTGTTATCTTCGCGCTCCTTGCCTTACTTGGTGTGTACCTTTGGTTTTACGGTGCTTTGGCGGAGAGTGTAGAGGCATTGTGCGAGACGATCAGCACCCGCTATCATAATGGTTATCAGTGGAGTATTCTCCGCTGGAGTGAAGCGGACTTGCAGACGGTAGACCGCACGTTGGCACTGCAAATGATCGGCTCTGCTGTTGCGATGGTTGCGGCTTGGACGGTATGTAAGAAGCGCCTCACGGTTTGGGCAGTTCTCGCCGGTCTGCTGCCGCTTCTGTCCTGCACGATAATAACAACGACCGTTCCCGCAAAGGAGGCGCTGTTCCTCTGGCTGTCAGCGATGACACTGCTCCTGCTGACGCAAGCGGTACGCCGTCGGGATGTACGGCAAGGCAACCGGCTGACTCTCTTTGCGGCGCTGCCCGTAGCTTTGGCTTTGACACTGTTATTTCAGCTCGTCCCGCAGGAGGGATACGCCGGTGATGCACGCGCAAGTCGGCTTTTGGAAAAGGTGCAGGCAGTGATTGGCATAAACGGCGCTACAACGATCATTGACGTTGCCGACAACGTTGATCTGACGAAAGTCGGCCGGACGACGCAAAGTCCTACCCCCGTTATGGATGTTACGGTTACGGACTCCGGTACCTATTATCTGCGCGGGAGAGCCTATGATGTCTATACCGGCACACAATGGCGGGACAGCGGGACGGAGACTGCGCTCACATGGCCGATCGGCGGAACCTATCGAGGAACGGTTACGATCAAGACCAAAGAGGAAGAAAGGTTTCTCTATTTACCTTACTATACCAATTCCATGCTGGAACAAATCATAGGAAACAGTCTGCAAAATGAACATAAAGAGACGGAATATTCTTTTGATTGTTATTATCCCTCAGATATATCATTGATTAGCTGGCGCCCGACACCGGATGAAACGGAAATGGAAAAGATGACCGCGCTGCCGGGAGAAACAAGGGTATGGGCTGCGTCAAAAGCGGATGAAATTCTCGACGGACGCAATGCATGGACCGAAGACGAAAAAGCGCAGCTTCTTTGCCGCTATGTGCAGGATCATGCAAGATATGATTTGAATACACCGAGAATGGATTCGGACTATTCGGATTTTGCGCAGTGGTTTTTATCCGAGGCGGATTCGGGCTACTGCATCCACTACGCAACCGCAACGACGGTTTTGCTGCGTGCCGCAGGAATTCCGGCACGATATGTGACCGGCTTTACCGTGGAGGGCATCGCTGGGCAGACGGTCACGGTTCCGATGAAGAACGCTCACGCATGGGTCGAATACTGGACTGACACGTGCGGTTGGCAGATTTTGGATCCGACACCGGCGGCACAGGAGGATCGTCCGGAGCAAACGACGGCAGAACCGACGACGCTTTCACTGCCGGAGACAACGCAGGAGGCAACCGCTCCGCCGAAGACGACCGCTTCCGAAAGCACGGAGATGAACCTCCCGAGCGGCAAGATGCCTGATGAAGCCGGAACCGCGGAGCAGTCAAAGTCAATGGATCTTGCAGCCTTTCTGCAAACGTTCCTTTGGCTTATCTACACCGCACTCATGATCGCATTGGTCGTCTGCCAATGGAAGCTGCGCGTGCTCCTGCGCAGACGGGCAAGGCGCCTCGGCACGACGAATGCACGCGCATTGCGCTGCTGGCGGCAGGCTTTATCCTATGCCCGCGCGTTGGGAGAGAAGCCGGAGCCTGTATTAAGAGACCTAGCGTTGAAGGCAAAATTCAGCCAATATATACTTACAGAGGAGGAATTGCAGCAGTTTGAGCGCTATTTCCGCCGTGCGGTCACCGCCCTCAGAAAAAAACCGCTACCTCTGCGTCTGATCTATCGCTTGGTGCTTGCGCTCTATTGACAAACAATGGTCATTACAAAATAAGCAACGGAACTCCTTCTCGGTGAAAAACGAAAAGGAGTTCCGTTGCCGTCGCTTTATTGAGAGCGTTTTCGCGTGACTCTTTCGCAAGCCGTCAGAGACTTCCGCGAAGAATCGTGATGATGTGTCTCGCAGGCGATGCAATTGCCGTGACGTTCGCATTTCGTCCGGTTACATGGACAGGCTTCGAAGAGCAGCGCTTCCTGCAACTCGGCAGGGGAATGGTAGACCATTTCTGCTCCGGCATTGCGCAAAACAGCCTCCGTGCGGAAGCCCCAGCCGACAGACATACAGGGTATTCCCGCGTTTTTCGCCGTCTCGATATCCACTTCGGAATCACCGATATAGACCGTGTGTTCTTCCGTACATCCGAGGCGCTGCAGGGCAATGCGGACCAAATCAGGCGCCGGCTTGCGGGCAACACCCTCCAATTCGCCAACCGCCACGGGGATCAGGTCGTCAAAATATAATTCTCGCAAAAGCTGAACCATCGGGTCCGCCTTATTTGAGACAATGGCCATGCGGAACCCGTGTTTCTTCATCCGACGCAGGAAGGGGAGAATGCCGTCATAGGGCGTCGTTCCGTCGTGATAATGCTCGCGGTAATGTGCCTTCATTGCAGCTAAAACCGCATCGACGGTTTCCTCCTCCGTTGCTTGCGGAACCGAGCGCCTGATCAGCATTCTCAAACCGTTTCCGACAAAATTGCGGACTTCTTCCGTTGTTCTGCAAGGAAACCCGAAGGTTTCCAAAGCATAATTTGTGCTGTCGCGCAGATCGGCAAGCGTATTCAAAAGCGTGCCGTCTAAATCAAAAATCAGGTTGTTAATCATTTTCTTTCTCCAAACGGGAAATAGGATTTGCCTCAGCGGCAATTTTCAGCTCCGTATTTTCAATATGCGTGTAAATCTCCGTCGTGTTCAAATGCTCGTGACCCAATACCTCCTGCACCGTTTTGATATCCACGCCGTTGGATACCATCAAAGTTGCTGCCGTGTGCCGCAGCTTGTGGGCGGAATATTGATTGGGGTCGAGCCCTGCCGCAAGCATATGCTTTTTTACAAGGCGATGTACCGCTGTCACGCTGATGCGGTTATTGTCCCGCGAGCCAAACAACGCACGGTTGTCCGAAAGAACTTTTTTGTTGCGTTCGGTCATGTAATCGTCGATCGCAGCCTTGCAAGCGCTGCCGAAATAGACGATTCGTTCTTTGTTTCCTTTGCCTGTAACTCGTATTCTATCTTCATAAATGTCGCTGAGGTTCAATCCTACCAGCTCAGAGCGCCGAATACCGCAGTTTAAAAAGAGCATCAAGATCGCATAATCCCGCTTTGCATTAGCACCCTGCACAGAGGAGAGTAGGCGGCGCGATTCTTCAAGGGTCAGGTATTTGGGAAGGGACTTTCGGATCTTCGGAAATTCGACATCCTTTACCGGATTCTCCGTCAACTGCTTTGTTCGGACGGTTAAATATTTATAGAAGGATTTGATCGCAGAGAGCTTGCGCGCCCGCGCGGCAGCACCGATGCCGCTTTCGAAATCGTCATGATACTTGCGGTCATGGGCAAGAAATGAAAGGAAATCGTAAATTTCAGTAATAGTTATTGTTTTTATAAATTCAAGATCCGCTTCTTTTATTGAGATCTCATCGAGATTTGTCGTATACGGCAATTCTTTTCTGACCATGACCAAAAAGCGCAGAAAAAGGCGGAGGTCAAGATAGTATTCGGAGATCGTTCGCGAAGATTGACCCTTGATATTTTCGTGATAGGACAGAAATTCCCGCAGCACCTGTGGGCAATCGGAATATGTCTGCATCGGAATACCTCCATAACAATCGGCTGTAGAGCATTATAGCATCAAGTTGTGCGCATCGCAAGAAAAAATGCGGATCGTCGGCAAAACGGCAGAACGTACACAATGCGTTCTGTGCGTCGGAAAATGCGGCTTCGCGCTGAGAATTCGTGACTTCTGCGCGTTATATCCACTGCAAAAAGATCCCGTTGTCAACTGCGTAAGCGCCGCCACACTGGTGCGCAGCTCACGGGATCCTTTATGGAATGTTTTCATCAAAAATCGGGATTACAGAAAGCGCGTAAGCCCCAAAAAACACGAGCTACCCACAGATTCCTCAGTAAATGCCTCTTGCCATTCCCATTATATCACATCGCTCCTCCCAACGCAACAAAATTTTTATTTTGTTGCGTTGGGTGGAGTTGAGCCCGGTAAAGCAGATACACAGTATATCATGTCCTTCATAATGCGCATGCAGGTTCTCCCCTTTCGTGCATTTCAAAACAATAGACATAAGTGACAATCATTCCGGTGTAGATCGTGGACATGTTCACGGCGGTGCAGGAACTACCGACAACGTACAAATGTGTTTGTCTGTACCGTCAGCCGCTTACGCGCTCGTTGTGGACGTGTCCCCGTCCTACATGAGCGGTGCTCTTTTGGATGCGTACATGAGATTGCCATGTCGCTGCGCTTCTCGCAATGACAAATAGGGCTGCTTTTCCGTGTCATTGCGAGGCGCTTGCGCCGCGGCAATCTTGTGTAGGTACTAACAAGTGGGTGCAAATTTGTTTATCCGTACCATCTGCCACTTACGCGGTTGGCACATCGAGTCGTCGTGCCCCATGACCACAGTCCGCACCCTCGCCGTAGGGCGCAACGACCCCGGCGCGCCGGTGCAGGAACTACCAAGTGCGTACAAATTTGCTTGTTTGTACCGTCGCCGCTTATGCGGACAGCGGGGACATTCCCCGCCCTACATTCGCTGTTTCGGTTATCGTGGTGCATTTTCCCGGAGGCTGTATCGTAATTATTACCGGCACTTCTTTATATGATGAAAAAACTTGCGTAGAGTCGTGCAATCGTGTAAAATGTTATGTAGAAAGCTGCTTGGACAGTATAACATCCATCTTTTGGAGGTGCGGATTTTGGGAAAATACGACAGTACTATCGATCGGTGGGACAACATCTTTTCAGCCGAGACACCGGCTTTTCCTCGGACGCGGTCGAGTGGAAATATTGCTTTTGACAAAGGCTTGGAGTGGCTGACCGAAAATACAACCGGCGTTCTCGATTTTGGCTGCGGAAACGGCATCGTCCTGTTTTTATGCGCTCTGCATGGGACCGCAACGCATATCGGCATTGATCTCTCTGCGCAGGCTATTCGGAATGCGGAAGCTGCTGCGCGCATGGCGCCATGCGGCAAGTTTCATTTCGAGTGCGGCAGCCTGGACGCGTTGCGGCGCGTAGGAGCTGCCTCAGTTGATGCCGTCATCCTGTCAAACATCATTGATAATCTGTACCCTGAGGATGCTGCCGCGGTTTTGGCGGAGGTGAAGCGAATTTTGCGAATTAACGGAAAGCTTCTTCTGAAACTGAATCCGTATATCACCGCCGCACAGATCGAGGCTTGGGGAATCCGTGTGATCGAAGGAAATCTTCTCGATGACGGGATGCTCCTTTGGAATCAAACGACACCGGAATGGGACGCTTTTCTCAGCGCGCGATTTCACATTGAGCGATTTGAGAACATTTATTATGAAGAACACGAGCAATACAACAGAATGTACCTCTTAAGAAACCTATGAAAACAAGACGTACGCCCCCTGTTTGGAGAAATTCTTTCAGGCGGCGTACTTTTTTCTATTCTCTTTGGCGCGAACGGTCATACTCAAAACCTTCAGGATAGCGCTTTTTCAGTTTTTCGATGTTGCGCGAAAAAACCTCGTCTAAATCTATTTCCAAAGCGGTCGCAGTTTCGGCAAGATACCATGCAATATCTCCTAATTCCTCAATGAGGTGTTCCCTATCGAGCGCATGTCCCTGCGCCAAATGCTTTTTGACGATATCAATCGCCTCCCCTGCTTCGCCGCAGAGCCCCATCACGCCGTTGATCAATATATCCCTCTGATTCAAGTTACCATTCAATGTAGCCATTGCCAGTTGCTGGTATTCGTTCACCGTCATTGACATATTCCTCCGAAATTTGTCACGATATTATAATTATAAATAGCAACGCATTTCTTTAGCTGCGCTGATAAATATATTCCAAGCTGTAGCATCTGTCATCCGTCTCATTTTGCAGGTAGTCATGTCCAACCTCGTCCGTTATTTCGAAACCGCATCTTTTGTGTACGGATAAAGAGGCAAGGTTTTTCTTTCCGACACAATCGCAGATTTTAAAGCTTCCCTGCTCTTTTAACATATCAATTAATCCTGCAAGCAGACACACACCATAGCCCTTTCTTCGATATTGCGGGTGTGTCTCCAATGCTTCAATGTAATAGAATCCGTCCTGAAGCCGATACAGCCGCAGTGCAGAAAGCCAAATATCATCAGATTCATAAATGACATACGCATTGCCTTCGGAAGAAAAAAAGTCATTTTTGATGTAGTTCAGATAGTCCCTTTCCACTTTTGCCAACGCTTCACGCTTGTCTTGCATCTGAGGATAAAAAACCGCAATGTTCTCTTCGTTGCTCTCACGGTAGAGCGCCATCAGCTTTCTCCCGTCAATATTGTCAAATGAATGGATCATCTTTATCATTGATTCGAACTCTCCGATCATTGCATTTTATGTAATCATAGCATTTCAAAGAATCAAAATCAAGTATGCTGTCGTTAGAAGTAAAAAATGGACGAATGGAGCAAAAGTATAATACCGACCGACGATCACAAAAGGTGCCCCTTTGATCGGCTGTCAGTATCGGATTGCTCGATATTATTTTGCCTCTAACTGTGCAATGTTTTGGAGATACCCGAGGACGGTCTCCCCTTCCTGCATATCCCATTCCTCGCGCAATATCTTCACGACCTGCCTGTAAGCATCGGCTGCGGCAGTGTAGTTCCCTTGCAAAATGCAGAGCTGTGCAATGGAATCGTAGCAGTCCGT
>CAMAEX010000020.1:0-14049 GCA_945832065.1 uncultured Clostridia bacterium
GTGACGATGCAAAAAGGCGCTTATACCTGTCTGTTCTACTGTCGAGGAGACGCACCGTTTGAAACAGTGAGGGACAGCTACACCTATTATATCTTCGCCTACGACCCGCAAACGAACAAGGTGCGCTACATCATGTGCGACAGCCTTGAAAACGGCGCCGATCAGCCATATTATCTCGAGCTGGATTGGGAATAACGCAAATAGAAAAGAATCGCACAGGGGCATACGCTCCTGTGCGAAAGTTTTTATGGTTCTTCGTCCTCCGGCAGATCGTCGGAGGATTTTTTGCGGCGTTTGCGTGCCTTTTCCTCCTGAAGGCGGCGGGCTTTTTCTTCGCGTTTGGCAAATTCCAGCGGATCGACGCTCTCCCAGTAGGCGTCTAAGCGGTGATACTGCTCATACAGCGACCACTCGCTCGGGCTGAAATATAACAGCGCATTCAACAGCGAGAACACCTTAAACAGCGCCGCATAGACCCAAAAGAGCACGAAAAGGCACACCAAAAGCGCGAGGCAGCCGATGGCGATCTCCAGCACTGCGGGGGACTCCCCTTTGGCAAAAGCAATACAGGTATAGAGAATGGGGATTGCAGTGAGCGCCGTCAGGATGCTCGTCTCGGCAAAAATCGACCATTGAGGAATCTGCTTGCGAAGCTCGTAAACCGTTTCCGCCTCATAGACAAGCGCCTTCGCGCATTCCGCCTCACTGCCGCGCAAGGGTTCGACCTGATTACCGTATTTTTTTCGGTCAAGGAAGTAGATCACAGCGGTGATCGCGCCGGAGATCGCAAGCGGGATCAGATAGGAAAAGCAGAGCGTAAAGGCAATCACACCACCGAAGCTGCCCCGCGGGAAAGATTCTACCATCGCAGGCAGGAGCGGCATTTTGGTAAAATACTCCTCGATCAGCGTTCCGCCGATGTATAGCGCAAAATTCGCGGTACAAAGCAGCAGATTGAACAGGAAAATGACTGACCCCACCGGCTGAAGGATGCGGCAAAGCAGCTTATTCCGTTTCAGCCTGCGCTCCAACTTGATCAGCTCCTGCCATGTCGGCTGCACCTGTACGGCACTCATCGGTGTCTTCGGTTTCTTAAACATCGTAGGCTCCCCTTTCTCTATTTCATCAATTGTTTGTTTCCTCAAGCAAGCAGACCGCATGGCAGGCAATGCCCTCGCCGCTGCCGGTGAAGCCAAGCCCTTCCTCTGTTGTCGCTTTGATATTAATCCGCCCGAGCGGAATACGCAAGGTCTTTGCAAGCTTCTCGCACATCTGCGGAATATAGTCCTTGAGCTTCGGACGCTGGGCAAGCACAGTCACATCGACATTGCCGACACGGTATCCCTGTTCCGTCAGCCGTTCCATAACCGTTTGCAATAAACGCATACTCGATATGCCGCGATATCGCTCATCATTATCGGGAAACAGAACGCCGATGTCACGCATTGCCGCAGCGCCCAAGAGGGCATCCATGACCGCGTGAGTCAGTACATCTGCGTCCGAGTGTCCGTCCAGTCCGCGTTCAAAGGGGATTTCTACGCCGCCGAGGATAAGCTTTCTCCCCTCTGTCAAGCGGTGGACATCATAGCCGTGTCCGATTCTCATCTTGTTTCCCTCCGTTTTAGAATTGCCTCTGCCAAAATCAAGTCGGACGGCACGGTAATTTTCAGATTTTCTTCCTCTCCCGCCGTCAAATGCACGGGATATCCCGCAGCCTCCATTGCAGAGCAATCGTCCGTCAGCGGAAGATTTTGCGCCAATGCCGCCTGCAGTGCCCTCCGAATTGCCTCCGTTCGAAACGCCTGCGGTGTCTGCACGGCAAAAAGCGTGCTGCGGTCGGGCGTCTGCGCGACGATTCCGTTTCGCGCGACCTTGATTGTGTCATGCACCGGGATTGCAGGTGCGGCTGCGCCGTATTGCGCTGCGGCAGCGATGGTCTCCTCTATGACACGCACCGTAACCAGCGGGCGCGCTCCGTCGTGGATGGCGACCAGTTCGGTACGAACCGCCTCCAAACCGCGCAGCACCGATTCGGCACGGCTGCTTCCGCCTTCTATAACAGCACAAAGCCCTTTTGCATCCCGCTCGCAAAGCTCCTTTACTTCCTGCATCAGCTCTTTGCGGGTGACGATGATAAAATCCGTGATTTTCTCACTTGCGGCAAGGGCGCGCAATGTGCGCAGCAGCAGCGGAACGCCGCCGAGAGGGGTCATTATTTTATCAATGCCGCACATCCGCTGCGCCGATCCGGCGGCAACGATCACGGCAGAACAGCCTTGTTTCATTCTAAAGCTCCATTACCGTTTTTTTGAATTCCGCGCCGCGCACCATAAAATTCTTGAATTTATCAAACGCCGCGCTTGCGGGAGAGAGCAATACGACATCTCCGCACTCCGCTCTGTCCGCCGCAGCGTGTACCGCTTCATAAAAATCCTCGATCTCCATAATTTCGGGGCAGCCTGCGCTCGCACGCGCCGCTTGGGCGATCTTGCCGCCTGTCGCGCCGGTGCAGACAAGAAGCTTGACATGCGCGGCGATCTCAGGGCCGAGAACGTCATAGGGAATATGCTTGTCATAGCCGCCCGCAATGAGAATTACTTTTTGCGAGAAACTGCGCAGACCGGCGATTGTGCGGCTCGGAGACGAGGCGATAGAGTCATTATAAAACGACACGCCGTCCTTCACGCACACCAGCTCAATGCGGTGCTCCACGCCGCCGAAGCTTTTTGCGACCGCGCGCACATCGTCATCGGTCACAAGTCCCTCCGTGGCAAGAATTGCAGCCATATAGTTTTCAACATTATGCAGTCCGGGGATCAGAATATCGCTCCGGCGCAAAATCTCACGCTCCCCGCGGCGAATCGCGCCGTCTTGGAAGTACACGCCGTTTTCGACGCGCTCCTGCCTTGAAAAGCACTTGACCGTTCCCCTCGCCTCTGCGGCAAAGGAATCGGTGATGGCGTTGTCACGGTTGACGATCAGCACATCCGACGCGCCCTGATAATGGAAGATATTCTTTTTCGCGCTTACATATTCGTCCATATCGCGGTGCATATCCAAATGGTTCGGCGCGAGATTCGTCACGACCGCAATATGGCAGCTATGGTGCAGATCCATAAGCTGGAAGGAGCTTAGCTCCAAAACGACCAGATCCGTCTCAAGCATTTGCTCCGTCTGATCCAGTAGCGGCGTGCCGATGTTGCCGCCGAGCCAGACGCGATGCCCGGCGTGCCGCAACAGCTCCGCGATCAGTGTCGCCGTGGTCGTCTTGCCGTCGGAACCGGTCACGCCGATGATCGGGCAAGGGCAGACCTCAAAAAACGCCTCCATCTCGCTGGTGATCCGTGTTCCTGCCGCCCGCAGCGCCAGCAGCTCCGGCTTATCGGGATGCAGTCCCGGGGTACGGAAAGCAATGTCACCGCTGATGTCCTCTAAATAGCCTTCTCCGAGATGCAGCTTTGCGCCCATTTGCTCCAAGGTCAGCAGCTCTTCATCCAGCTTCTCACGGGGCGTGCGGTCGCAGCCGGTTACGTCGATCCCGTGCTCCAACAAAAGTCGCACAAGCGGGCGGTTGCTCACGCCAAGTCCGAGAACGAGCACCTTCTTATTTTTCAGACGGTCCAAATACGCGTCCAGTTCCAAAAACAACGCCTCTTTTCCGCAGTATGTCGATTTCTTTTCTATATTATAGCCGACAAAAAGAAAATTTGCAATCCGTTTGACAAAGGAAGAAAAATAAAGTACAATATACCGGTGACCGGAACGGACAGCCGCGTGAATTTGCCGAAAGGCGCTTTCATGAGGAAAGTCCGGGCTCCGCAGGGCAAGGATAACGGGTAACGCCCGCCGAAGGCGACTTCAGGAAAAGTGCAACAGAGATATACCGCCTTGTCAAAGATTCCAACGAAACCCGGTAAAGCGTTTTCGTTGGAAAGAGGAGGCGCAGCGGAATGACCAAGCTTTGCCGCTTGCGGCGAAGCGCGGGATATGGAGCTTGTGCTGACGAGGTAAGGGTGGAAAGGCGAGGTAAGAGCTCACCCGCCGCATGGGAACATCGCGGCGCTGTAAACTCTATCCGGAGCAACACCGTGGAGGAGACACATGGTCTGCCCGACCGTCTCCGAGGAGGTGGCTTGAGCGTATCGGCAACGATACGTCGAGATAGATGGCTGTCGATCACAGAACCCGGCTTATAGTTCCGATCATAAAAAAACAGAGCGCTTTGCGGCGCTCTGTTTTTTATGTGGTTTCGGTAAGCCGCTGTACAACATAGCCTGCAAGCATCAGTCCCGCGCAGGACGGAACCCATGAGACGGACGCGGGAATGCTTCTTCTGCCCGGGGGCGGAGTTTCTAGGTCAGCAGGCGTTCTCGGCAGCTCCTCGCTGTAAAGCACGGTATGGTGCAAAATGCCCCGGTTTCGCAGCTCTCTGCGCATCACACGGGCTAAGTGGCAGCCGCTCGTCTTTGAGATATCGGTAATGCAGAAGCGCGTCGGGTCGAGCTTATTGCCGGTGCCCATCGCGCTGACAATGGGAATGCCTCGCTCGATTGCCGTTTGAATCAGGCTCAGCTTGCAGGAGACTAAATCGATTGCGTCCACAATATAATCATAGCGCTCCGCAAAAAAAGCTTCCTTATTCTCCTCGCGATAGAGTAGCGGCATTGAGGTCGCACGGCAAAGCGGATTAATGTCTCTGATTCGCGCCGCCATCACATCGGACTTATACTGTCCGAGGGTCGAGTGCAGCGCGCAGAGCTGGCGGTTCAGATTTGAGATGCCGACGGTATCGCTGTCCACCAAGGTCAGTGCACCGACGCCCGCGCGTGCCAAGCCCTCGGCGACATAGCTTCCGACGCCGCCGATGCCGAAAACGATCACATGTGCCTGACGCAGCCGCTGCATCGCCTCCGCACCAAACAGCATTTCCTGCCGAATAAAGGGATTTTCCATTCCTGTTTCCTCATATAATTTAGGGCGCCGAGACCGGCGCCCTAAAGGGTTAACTTGCTTGCATAACGAGGTCGACATTTCCTCCCATAGCGGCATCCTCATCATAACCGCAATTGGCTCTCGCCGCCTCGGTGATATTTTCATACCACTCATTCGTGATCTTATTCGAGACGCTGACTGCCTGATGCGTCTCACCGGAGCCGGTAATGTAGATGAAAATCGTACCGCTGCTCGTCTCAAAGGAAGCAAAGTCTCCTGCCTTGTGCTCCTCCAAGCCCCAGTTGAACAGTTCCTTGCTTACACCTGCCATAGAATTGCGCATCAGATTTTCGATAGAGCCGTCAGAATCCTCACCGACATATTCCTGAACCAGCGCACGGAAGTTCTCCTCAGAGCCGTCCGCCTCGAGAGAAGCCTCAATCGCAGCAACCTTCTCTGCCGCTGTTGTTTCGCCTTCTTCCAGTTCCTCGGGATCCGCGGCAACAGACAGCTCAATGGCATTATAAGACGTGTAATCGCCCTTCGCTGCGAGCTTCAAAACATAATAGACATCGTCCTTCTCAAAGAGCTTAACATTCTCGCCGTTGACGGAAGCGGTGTCAAAAATCCACGCCGCAGCCTCCTCGCCGTAGGAGCTGGTCACGGAAGCCTTCGTGTAGTCCGCACAGACCGTGACCTTTTCATCGTCGAGATCAAATTCCTTTGCCATTGCCTCTGCATCAGTCTTTGCAGCCATCTTGTCTTCCTTGGTCGGCTCGGCAGTGGTTCCGTCCTCGTTGGTTTCGGCATAATCGGAAGGCTTAGCAGTGTAGAGATAGAAGGAAACAACATCAAAGTCTTCCGGACTCTGCTCGTAGCGCGCGGTGATCTCCGCATCGGTATAGCTCAGGCTGTCCGGATAATGCGAAGCGGTATGGACGACGATCATATAGTTACGGTAGCCCTCTTCATCGCAGCCGTCACCAAATACGCGGGCATAAAGCTCATCCGGCTTCTCTCCCTGCGCAGTTGCGATTCCGGCAATCTCCTCGATCTCGGAGTCGATCTCTGCAAGATCCTCCTCATCGAGCGTATAGCCTGCCGCAACAGCCTCGTTGTAGATCGCATAAGTCTCAACAATGGTATCCTTCGTCGCGGAAGCGAAGACCTGCGCCCAGGTCACATCCTCATAAACGCCTTCTTCGTTCGCCTGATAGTCAGCCAAGTACGAGGTGTCAACGCCGAAGATCGACAGATAGGTCAGCGCATTGGATGTGACGTTCTGCTTATCCAGCGTCGTGGAAGTATCGATTCCTAAATAGCTTGCGTAGCTCGTAAAGGAACTGACGGTGCTGTTATAGAAGAAGTTAAACTCAGGAACCTTGACCTCATGGGAGCCGACGGTAAGCACGGTACGGCTGCGCTGATAGGCGCGGAAGCCGAAAATACCTCCGAATACCAAAGCCACGATCAGCAATATGCTGATTGCAAGGATCCAGCCTTCAGACAGCTTCTTCTTTGTTTTCTTCTCGGGCACGGACGCAGGTACATTGCTATCCTGCCGCTTTTTTCTTTCACGGGAAGCGCTCATTTTTATTACCTCTCATTCGTGGAAATCTTCGAGCATGATCGCTCGAATATACAACAGTAGACATTATAACTTCAATTTCCGTTTCTTGCAAGTAGAAAGTGCAAAATCCGCAAAAAGTTTTGAAAAAAATTCATCGCACTCCGAAAAAGCACTTTCACAGCCTATGTACAGCCAATGAAAAAGGCGGCTTACGCCGCCTGTAACCCCGCTTTGGCCGTGTAGCTCCGATTATAACCTGCACAATATGGCAGGTGGGTTGTCTCTCCGCGTCTTAGCTGCTTCCAACATCCATTCACGGTCGAAGCCGGAACGGGAGGCCTGCAATCCGAGGCGGAAGTCCGACATCCCTTCAATTTGATGTGGGTTTAAAGGGAGCTATCACGCACCAAGCAGGGAACTTTATTACAATCTGAACGTCAAAAGCGCAGGATCAATCCTCGTCTGTCTCCTCTTCGTCGTCGTCAAACAGGGATTGCATCAAAAGATCATAGACGGTATTCAGCTCATCCTCATCCTCCACGGCAATCAAAATCGGATCCCCGTCTTCCGTGACGGATTTTAAAATGCTGACCTCCAGTTCCTCCGCGTTCTCATCAGCGTCGGCGGGCGTAAACGCAAGATATTCCGCGCCGCGATAGGTCACGGAAGACAAAACCTCAAGCTCGTATTCCACGCCGTCTTCATCGGTAATGGATATAATGTTTGCGCCATAGTCTTGCTCCATAAGGAAGTACCTCCTGTGTTTCTCTTTTGTTATTCTACTCCGCTTTGCGCGGAAAATCAAGAGGAAATCGGGCGAAACATTAGCACAGAAAATTTTTCCTGCGCCGAACGCAGTTTTTCACGCCCCGTTTCTTCCCTTTCTGAGAAAATAGAGGAATTCGGAAAAAGCGTATGTGAAGCGATCTTGCCGTAAAAATCAAACTACCTTTTCCCCGTTTGCTCTTAGTTTCTCAAAAAGTCGGAAAAATATCAAACAAAAAAAGCACTAATACAGATTTGACAAGCGTGATATAATTATAAAGATAGTGATAATGGGTTTTAATTGCTGTCTAACGACGGGACGTACGATAAACCCTTGCATGCAGCGCGCCGACGGCGCATATTAAATGCCGCAAGTATGCATGCCGCGTTCCATGCGGCGATTTCCGCTCTATGTTATAGATCAAATGCCGATATTTCAGAAAGTGAGGGTTTCCAATGGCAAAGAATCCGCAGATGCCCGCAAAGCAGCCGCATATTGCATGGCGTATCACCCGCGTCGTTTTGCATATTCTCGGTAAGGTCCTTCTTTGGGCAATGATCATTGCCGGAACGGCAGCGTTGATTGCCGCAATCGCAGGCACGATTTTTATGACAAAATTTTCCGATTATCTCAAGCAGGATGTCATTCCCAAAAGCAGAGAATATGCGGAGTCTCTCGAGCTGGACAATATTTCGCTGGCGCAGACCTCGATCATTTATTATTTTGATTCGGACAGCGGCGAGTATCGCGAATTGCAGCAGCTCTATGCTACGCAAAACCGCATTTGGGTCTCTTATGATGAGATTCCGTCGGATCTGGTGCACGCCGCAATTGCCATCGAGGATAAGCGCTACTTGGAGCATGACGGCGTTGACTGGCTGCGTACACTGTCCGCCGTGCGCAACTTCATCGGCGGCGACTCCTCCTTCGGCGCTTCGACGATCACGCAGCAGCTCATCAAGAATCTCTCGCAGGAGGACGATATCACCGTTAACCGCAAGGTACAGGAGATTTTCCGTGCCCTTGCCGTTGAGGAGCGCTACACCAAAACCGAAATCATGGAATGGTATCTCAATACCATCTATCTCGGTGAGGGCTGCTACGGTGTACAGAGCGCCGCAGAGGTCTATTTCGCCAAAGATGTCGGAGAACTGACAGCCGCTGAGTGCGCGAGTCTCATTGCCATCACAAACAATCCCTCTCTTTACGATCCGTATGTCAATCCCGAGGGGAACCGCCGCCGTCAGCTCATTATTCTCGACGAGATGTACGCTCAGGGCTACATTGAAACGGAAGCGGAGTTAGAGGCTGCAAAAGCACAGGAGATGGTCTTCCATAACGGTCGTTATGACGAA
Source organism: uncultured Clostridia bacterium (assembly GCA_945832065.1). GTDB lineage: Bacteria > Bacillota > Clostridia > Oscillospirales > Oscillospiraceae > JAZOXB01. Next base: position 8,624 of record CAMAEX010000020.1, read on the forward strand.
GAGACCTATGTCTGCGGTAATTGCGGCTTTGAAGGGCCTCGCAGCGAATATATCGAGCAGGAGGAGGACGCATATTTCTGCCCGAACTGCAATACGCAAAACTACGCTGTAGACGATAACAACGCCTATTCCTACTTTGTGGACACGGTCTACCGAGATGTGGTCAACGATCTTTGCGACAAATATGATCTGAGCGAGCAGGCGGCGGTGCAGAAGCTTCTGACCGGCGGTTACCGCATCTACTCGACCTATGATCCCAAAGCGCAGGAGCTGGTCGACCGTGTGTACGAGAACCCCGACAATGTGCCGAATACCGTCAGCACGCAGCAGCTCCAATCCGCCATTGTTCTGATTGATAACAAGACGGGCGATATTATCGCCATGTCCGGCGGCGTAGGCGAGAAGGAAGGCAGCCTTTCCCTCAACCGTGCAACACAGAGCAAGCTGCCGACGGGCTCCTCCATCAAGCCGATTGCCGTTTACGCTCCCGCGCTTGATGCGGGTATTATCACCCCGGCAACCGTTTTTGAAGATTCGCCGTTTTATGACGACACCTCTTGGCCGAAAAACAGCAGCGGCAGCTATAGCGGCCCCTGCCTTGTGCTGCGCGGCGTCGCCGCCTCTCTGAACACCATCTCCGTAAAGACGCTGGACGCTCTCGGCACCCAGAACAGTTATGATTTCCTCACCCAAAAGATGGGAATCACCACGCTGGTTGACTCCCTCGAGCGCGGCGGTCAGCATTACACCGACATTGCCTACGCGCCTTTGGGGTTGGGCGAGCTGACCTACGGTTTGACCGTGCGTGAAATGACGCAGGCTTACTCCGTGTTCGCGAACAACGGCGTGTTCCGTGAGGCGCGCACCTATACGCTGGTCGTCGATCCCGAGGGCAACACTGTTTTGGAGAACACGCAGGAGAGTCACACCGCCATCAGTGAAAAGGCAAACTACTATATGACCTATATGTTGGAAAACGTCGTTTCCAGCGGCACCGGTACGCCTGCATATATGAGCAATATGGCAGCCGCAGGCAAAACGGGCACCTCCAACAACAACCAAACCCGCTGGTTTGCAGGCTATACACCTTATTACACCGCGGTGGTCTGGTGCGGCTACGACGAGCCGGAAGAGGTCATTCTCTCCGATTCGTGGACGAATCCCGCCATCGTAATGTGGAATCAGGTCATGAAGCCGCTGCATGAGGGGCTGGAGTACCGCTCCTTCCCGCAGCCCGATGGCGTAGGCTACTATTCCGTCTGCTCTGATTGCGGTATGCTGGCAGCCGAGGCTTGCGAGAAGGACGTCCGCAGCAACGGGCAAAACCGTGTAACGACCGTGCGTCTGTTCTGGCAGGATGCGCCGAAGGAGAAATGCACCTGTCATACGATGGTCAAGATCTGTGAGGCCTCCGGTAAGATCGCAAACGAATATTGCGAGCATGTTGAGGGCAACACCGTTACAGAGCGAGGCATGCTCATCTTCAACAAGGATTGGAAGGTCAACAAGGACGAACCCTATGTCTATAATGAGAAGGATGAGGGCTCGTTCTGCACCCTGCATACTGCGGACTCCACGCGTCCTTCTACCGAGGATCCCACTGACCCGAGTACGGAGCCAACTGCGCCGACCGAACCGACCGAACCGACCGATACAACGGAGCCGACCGAGGCACCGCAGCCATCCACCGACCCCGCCGCCGCGCTCCCGCCGGATGAGGCGCCGTGGTATGCCCGGCGGAGGATCCAAAACGCATAAATCAATAGATTATAGACAGCAGGAGAAGCCCCATGTGGATTGCAAAGCATTGGAAGGACTATGAAGTCCTCGATACCTCCGACGGAGAGAAACTCGAACGTTGGGGAAAATACTATCTGGTTCGCCCTGACCCGCAGGTCATTTGGGCGACACCGAAGCAGCACACGCGCTGGCGTAGCTATGACGCCCGCTACGCCCGTTCGACCAGCGGCGGCGGTCAGTGGTCGCAGCATAAGCTTCCCGAGCGCTGGCAGATTCGCTACCGTGATCTGACCTTCAATGTAAAGCCGATGAATTTTAAGCACACGGGAGTCTTTCCCGAGCAAGCGGTCAACTGGGACTTTATTGATGCCCAGATCCACTCTGCGGGTCGTCCCGTCAGCGTTTTGAATCTCTTTGCCTACACCGGCGGCGCAACGCTTGCCGCCGCAAAAGCCGGCGCGTCCGTTTGCCATGTGGACGCGGCAAAGGGCATGGTAGCATGGGCGCGGGAGAACGCAACCTCGTCGGGTCTGTCCGAGGCGCCGATTCGCTGGATCATTGACGACTGCGCAAAATTTGTCGAGCGCGAGATCAAACGCGGCAGGCGTTATGATGCCGTGATCATGGATCCCCCCTCTTACGGTCGGGGACCCTCCGGTGAGATTTGGAAGCTGGAAAAGGATCTTTATCCGTTTCTGAAGCTGGTAGCGGGCGTACTGTCGGACAAGCCGCTCTTTTTCATCATCAATTCCTACACGACCGGGCTTGCGCCGTCCGTGCTGACCTGTCTTTTGGACACCATCCTCACGCCCCGCTTCGGCGGGCAGACTGTCTCGGAGGAATTGGGTCTACCCGTGACAGAGTCCGGCATTGTGCTTCCCTGCGGCGCTTCCGCACATTGGACGGCGGAGAGGAGGGACGCAGGATGAGCGAGGCAATCAAAATTGCCGATTTGCACTTTTCCTACGCCTCGCAGACGGGAGAACTGCCTCTGAAGGTCTTTGACGGGCTTGACCTGGCGATTGCGCAGGGCAGCTTCGTCGCCGTACTCGGGCATAACGGCTGCGGGAAATCGACATTGGCTAAGCATTTAAACGCCATTTTGCTGCCGGAAGGCGGCAGCGTCAGCGTTTTCGGCATGGATACCAAGGATGAGGCGCTCCTGCTTAACATTCGCCGCACCGTCGGCATGGTATTTCAAAATCCCGACAATCAAATGGTCGCCAATGTCGTCGAGGAGGATGTCGCCTTTGCCCCCGAAAACCTCGGCGTTCCGTCGGAGGAGATCCGTAAGCGAGTCGACGACGCGCTCAAAGCCGTCGGTATGTACGAATACCGCAAGCACGCGCCACACCTGCTCTCCGGCGGACAGAAACAGCGCGTCGCCATCGCGGGCGTGATCGCCATGCAACCGCAGTGCATCGTCCTTGACGAGCCGACAGCGATGTTGGACCCCCATGGGCGCGAGGAGGTCATTCGCACCATTGAGCGTCTGAATAAAGAAAAAGGCATTACCGTTGTGTTGATCACCCATCATATGACCGAAGCGATCCGCGCTGACCGTGTGATCGTCATGGATGAGGGTAAGATTCTGACCGACGGCACGCCGAAAGAGGTGTTTACGCAGGTGGAGCTGCTGCGTAACGCGGGCTTAAGCGTTCCGGCAACCACGCAGCTCCTTTATGAGCTGAACAAGGCAGGCTGCAATCTGCCGCCGGACGCGCTTTCCACAGAAGAATGTGCGCAGGCACTTTACGCAATGCTAAAGGCTTGACCACAAGGAGGAACCACATTTGTCTGCAATCATCGAGGTGCAAAACCTCTGCCATACCTACAGCGTCGGCACACCCTTTGAGCACGCCGCTGTGAAGCATATTTCCTTTTCCGTGGAGAAGGGTGAGTTTCTGGGACTGATCGGGCACACCGGCTCCGGGAAATCCACACTGATCCAACATTTGAACGGGCTGCTCAAGCCGACCGAGGGCGATATTCTCCTCTGCGGCGAGAGCATTTGGAAGGATAAAGAGACGACCCGCGCGGCGCGTTTTCGCGTCGGGCTGGTCTTTCAATATCCGGAATACCAGCTTTTTGAGGAAACGGTATATAAGGATATCGCCTTCGGTCCGAGGAATATGGGGCTGAAGGAGGAGGAGATCCAAAATCGTGTCCTGCGTGCAATCGGATTTGTCGGGCTGGACGCGTCTGTTTTGGACAAGTCTCCCTTTGATCTTTCCGGCGGGCAAAAGCGCCGCGTTGCCATCGCGGGCGTAATCGCCATGGAGCCGGAAATTGTGATTTTTGACGAGCCGACCGCCGGTCTTGACCCCGCCGGCTGTGCTTCCCTGCTGGAAAACATCCACGCCTACCAAGCTTCTACGCAGGCGACCGTGATCATGGTCAGCCATTCGATGGACGAGGTCGCCGCGCTTGCGGATCGTCTGCTCGTATTGAACGAGGGCAGCGTCGAAATGCTCGGCGCACCGAAGGAGGTATTTTCTCACGCGGAGCGCCTGCGTGAGATCGGTCTTGCCGTTCCGCAGATCACCTCCCTGTTTTTACGCCTGCGGGAGTTGGGTGTCAATGTTGACCCCGCGACCTATACCGTAGCGGATGCCCTGCATCAGCTTCTTCTCCTGAAGGGGGGCAAGACCGATGCTTAAAGACATTACCCTCGGTCAGTATTTCCCGGGAGATACCGTAATCCACCGTCTTGACCCGCGTACCAAGCTCTTGATGGTCATTATTTATATTGTCGCGCTGTTCCTTTGCAAATGGTTTGTCTCCTATGCCGTCGCGCTTCTCTTTTTGGTGACTGCCGTCGCCCTGTCCAAAATTCGTCCAAAGGCGCTGTTTAAGGGCTTGAAGCCGCTGCTCATTATCATTATTTTTACGGCCGTCTTGAACCTTTTCTATACCGACGGCACGGTTTTGGTGAAATTTTGGATCTTTAAGATCACCCGAGAGGGCATTATGAATGCCGTTTTCCTGGTGCTGCGTATTATGCTGCTGGTCATGGGCACCTTTTTGCTCACCTATACCACCTCTCCCATTGCGCTTACGGACGGCTTGGAGTCGCTCCTCTCTCCATTGAAAAAGCTGCATTTTCCTGTGCATGAGCTTGCAATGATGATGAGCATTGCGCTGCGCTTCATCCCGACCTTGATCGAAGAGACCGACAAAATCATCTCGGCGCAGAAGGCGCGCGGTGCGGATTTCGAGACCGGTAACATCTTCCGTCGCGCCAAAGCACTGATTCCGATTCTCGTACCTCTGTTTGTCAGCGCATTTCGGCGGGCAGACGAGCTGGCAACGGCAATGGAATGCCGCTGCTATCACGGCGGGCAGGGGCGCACCAAGCTCAAGCAGCTCCGTTACCGCAGGCGCGATGTGCTCACGCTCCTGCTCGGCGCCGTTCTGTTGTCCGGCGTGATTGTACTGCGCCACTATGGGCTTTAAAGAAACTTCGGGAGGGATCTCCGTGCGGAATATCGCCTTATTCTTGAAATACGACGGCACCGCCTATCACGGCTGGCAGGTGCAGAAAAACGCCCGCTCCGTAGCGCAGACGCTGGAAGAAGCGACCGCTGCGGTTGTCGGGCACAGGGTGCATCTGACCGGCTGCGGTCGCACAGACGCAGGCGTTCACGCCAGAGTCTATGTGGCAAATTTTCGCACGGAGGCGCGGA
>CAMAEX010000021.1:0-13899 GCA_945832065.1 uncultured Clostridia bacterium
CGGTAGCGCAGCCGTTCGCGAGGAACGAGCGTTACGGATGCGGCATACCCCCTGCACAGCCGTTGGCGACAAAGGAGCCTTACGGATGTGGCGTGCCCCCTGCGCAGCCGTTCGCGACGAAGGAGCGCTACGGATGCGGCGTGCCCCCTGCGCAGCCGTTCGCGACGAAGGAGCGCTACGGATGCGGCGTGCCCCTTGCGGGTATTGCGGGTATTGCGGGTGCAATCTCGTGCAGGAACTGCTGATTTGGTGAAATCCCGCTCAGCGGAAATAGGGGTTTCCCCTACGCTCTGCGTCGAGGGTGGTCATTTCGCCGTGTCCGGGGTAGACATTGAGATTTTCCGAAATCTCGGCAAGTCTGTGGAGGCTCTTGCACATCTCCAAGCCGCTGCCGCCGGAGAAATCCGTCCGTCCGTAACTTCCCGCGAACAGCGTGTCGCCGGAAAACAGCGCATCTCCGCAGCGCAGGCAGACCGACCCCGGCGTATGTCCCGGGGTGTGCAGGACGGTGAAGGTCAGCTTCCCGACCGTGACCGTGTCGCCCTCGTCATAGCCGTCCGTATAATATAGCTTCCCGTCTGTGAGATATTCGGGAAGCGTCAATTCGCTTTCGTGCATCCACACCGGGCAGTGCAGCGCCTGCACCAGTCCCTTGACCGCGCCCACATGGTCAAAATGCCCGTGCGTGAGCAAAATCGCCTGAAGGTTCAGCCCATGCTCCCGCGCGGTCTGCAAGATCCGCTCCGGCGCGGCAGCGGGATCGATCACGGCGGCGTTTCCGTCCCCATCCGCGACCAAATAGCAATTTGTCTCCAACTGCCCCAGCGGCAAAGTGTAAATTTTCATCCAAATGCTCCTTTTCCATAGCTCGCGAAAACCCCTGTAGGGGCGGATACTATCCGCCCGCGTGCAGGAATTACCGTCTGCGTACAAGCCCGTTCCCCCGTACACGGGCGGCTGATAGCCGCCCCTACATCAGTTCCTTCGTGTCCAGCAGGATCGTCACGGGCCCGTCATTTTCTGAGGCGACGAGCATATCCGCGCCGAAGCGTCCGTGCTGCGGCTCAAATCCCCGCAGGCGGCACTCGTTTAAAAACTGCTCATACAGAGGAATGGCGATATCCGGCGCTGCCGCGCCAACAAAGCTCGGGCGCTTGCCCTTTTTGCAGTCGGCATAGAGCGTAAACTGGCTCACCACAAGCACCTGTCCGCCGACATCCCCGAGGGACAGATTCATTTTATCGTTTTCGTCGCAGAAGACGCGCAATCCCAGCGCCTTTTCCGCCAATTTTTTGCATTGTGCGCCCGTATCGTCCGGCGCGACACCGAGCAGGATCAAAAAGCCCTGTCCGATTTGCCCGACGATCTCGCCCGCGATGGCAACGGAGGCGCTTTTTACACGCGTCACGACCGCCCGCATCAGTTCTGCCCCCTTCGCACGTCAATGACACCGTCGATATTGCGGATCTTATTGCGGATGCTCTCCAATTCGTTCACGTTTTTAACCTCAAAGGTGGCAACCGTCCGCGCCTTGCCCGCAGGCATTTCCTTCGCAGAGATTTCGGAAATTTTGACCTTTGCCGCAGTCAGCGCAGTGGCAATGTCGATCCAAATGCCGTCGCGATCCACGGAGTCGATCTCAAAGGTCGTGGCAAAGGGCTTCTCCTCATCCGTGCACCACGCGACCTTCACCCAGCGTCCCGCCTGCTTCGGGTCGTTCGCGCCGACGGCATTCTTGCAGTCCTTGCGGTGGACGGACACGCCGTAGCCCTTCGTGATAAAGCCGATGATCTCGTCGCCGGGCACAGGCGTGCAGCAGCGGGAGAACTTGATCATGCAGGAGTCAATGTCCTCCACGATCACGCCGGAGTCCTTATGGCGGCTCGCCTTCGCAGGAGACGGCTCCGCTGCCTTCGGCGGCTCCTTCTGCTGATTCTGGCGATTGGCGCGGGTCAGATCGTCGCGGATGCGTCCGAACGCCTTCGCCGCCGTCAAGCCGCCGTAGCCAATGGCGGCATACATATCGTCCAAGCTGTCAAACGCCAGCTTTTTTAGCAGCTGCGGGAGCAGGTCGCTGTCCTGCAAAATCGCGGGGCTGAGATTCGCGCGGCGCAGCTCGCCCTCAAAGCTCGCCCTGCCGTGGGCGACATTCTCCTCGCGCTTCTCCTTCTTGAACCACTGCTTGATCTTCGTGCGCGCCTGATTGCTGTTGCAGATCTTCAGCCAATCGCGGCTGGGGCCCTTCGCGCTCTTGGAGGTCAGAATCTCAACGATATCACCGTTTTCGAGCTGTTGGTCGTAGCTTGCAATGCGGTTATTGACCTTTGCGCCTACCATCGCGTTGCCGACGCCGGAGTGAATGGCATAGGCAAAGTCGATCGGCGTCGAGCCTGCGGGCAGGGACATCACCTTGCCCTTGGGCGTAAAGACAAACACCTCGTCGTCAAACATATCGACCTTGAGGGAGTGGATATAATCCTCGGCGTCGTTCTCCTCCTGCTGGCTTTCCAGCAGGCGGCGCACCCATTCAAATTGCTTCTCGCTGCCGCCCTCGACGCCCTGCTTGTATTTCCAGTGCGCGGCAATGCCGTATTCCGCCGTCTCGTGCATCTCCCAGGTACGAATCTGCACCTCAAAGGGGATGCCCTGCTGCCCGATGACCGTCGTATGCAGACTTTGATACATATTCGGCTTCGGTGTGGAAATATAATCCTTAAAGCGGCCCGGCACAAGGTTGAACAGGTCATGGATATGCCCGAGGACATTATAGCAGTCGGAGATCGTATCGACAATCACCCGGAAGGCGTACATATCGTAAAGCTCGTCAATGCTCTTGTTCTGCGCCTTCATCTTGCGGTAGATGGAGTAGACATGCTTGATTCTGCCGTAAATTGACCCGTGGATGCCGACAGCGGACAGACGCGTGGTGATCTTGGACTGAATGGACTTCATAAAGCTGTCCGCCTCCGCCTGATGCGCTGCGAGGTATTCCATGATCTCGTCATAGCCCTGCGGATCGAGATATTTTAAGCTCGTATCCTCCAACTCCCACTTGATCTTCTGCATACCTAAGCGGTGCGCCAGCGGGGCGTAGATGTCCATCGTCTCGCGGGATTTTGAGATCTGTTTTGCGGGTGTCTGATACTGCATCGTGCGTGTGTTGTGCAGACGGTCACAAATTTTGATAAGCACCACGCGGATATCCTTGCTCATCGCCATGAACATCTTGCGCAGATTCTCCATTTGCTGCTGCTCCAAGGTGGTATATTCCACACGGGTCAGCTTCGTAACGCCCTCAACGAGGGAGGCGACCGTCGAGCCGAACTGCCGCGCGATCTCGTCATAGGTCGAGTCGGTATCCTCGATGCAGTCGTGCAGGATCGCGCCCAAAATGGCATCGGTGTCCAGTCCTGTCTCCGCGACGATCTCCGCCACAGCCAGCGGATGGATGATATATGGCGAGCCGTCCTTGCGCTTTTGGTCGCGATGCTTGTTCGCGGCATATTCCACGGCGCGGTCGATCACCGCCATGTCCGCCTGCGGACAATGCTGAGCGATCATACGGCGCATACTTTCATAATGTTCAGCAAAGGTTTCCAAACTCAATCACCTCTGATGGAATGATATAATCGACTGTTTTCCAGCGGATTCGGTCGGCAATTCGAAAGGAGGCACAGCTCCAGCACTGTTTGCTCACGGCGGAAGGTCAAAAAACCGAGCTCCTGCAAAATTGCAAGTCCCGCAAGCGTTCGGCGGACGCTGTGCCGTTGGTTGGAATACTCGGCAACCGCAGAGCAAAAATCGGTCAGCTCGCAGCGCAGCACCTTTCCGTAGGGCAGCACCGCGCGGAGATAATGCCAAAGCTCCGCAATATCCGCCCGTTCCGGGGCGAGCATACGGCGCTCTGCGGGAGAAAGCCTGTCTCCTGAGAGAAAGCGGTCATACAGCTCCGCCGGGGCAACACGGCGCAGGTCGATCAGACTGAGCTGCACCGTGCGAACGCCGCGAAATTCGTTCATCTGCGCATGAAATGCGACATCCACGCGGTCGCCCACCTTGAGCTTTCGGGCAAGTGCGCCGCCGGAGAAGTAGATTGCCTGCAAGCTCTCTCCCTCGCGGGAACGCAGACGCAGGCGCAGATGCTTTCCGCCGCCGACGGTGGCAATGCGCTCCACAATCACCTCACTCAGGCAGAATACCGGTCTGGGGCAGCCCGTGCCGCAGGGTTCCAGCTGCGAAAGCCCTTTGATGTTCTCCTCCGTCAAAAGGGCGGCGGGAATCTCGCTGTCGATCTCCAGCGCGGTCTTTGCCTCGCCCGATTTGGCAAACGCCTCGGCGCGGGCACAGATACGTCGGGAGAACTCGGCAATGTTTTCGCGGTGGATGGTAAAGCCGGCGGCAAGCTCATGTCCGCCGTAGCCCTCGAGTAAGCCCGAAAGCTCTGTCAGCGAGGCAAAAAGATTGAATCCGCCGTAGGAACGCGAGGAAGCCTTGCCGTGCTCCCCGTTCAGGCAGATCAAAAAGGTCGGGCGGCAGTATTCCTCGCTCAGGCGAGAGGCAACAATGCCGACAACGCCCTGATGCCAGTTTTCTCCGGCGAGGACGATGGCGCTGCCGGTCTGCTTTTTTCCGCGCAGGCGATAGGAAGCCTCGCGATAGATCTCCAATTCCGTCTCCTGCCGTTCTCGGTTCAGTCGGCACAGCGTCTCGGCAAGCTCCTTTGCCTCAGCGGGATCCTCGGTCAGAAACAGCTGCACGGCAAGCTCTGCGTGCTCCATGCGTCCGGCGGCGTTGATGCGCGGGGCGAGCACATAGCCGATGGTCGAAGCGGTCACCTCCTGCGACATACAATCGCAAGCCTCCATCAACGCGCGGATGCCGAGGCGCTTCGGGTTCTGCATCGCGGCGAGCCCCTGCACAACGAGACGGCGGTTCTCTCCGCGCAAGCACATAATGTCCGCAATGGTGCCGAGGCAGAACAGGTCGCAATAGCGCGCCGCGATCTCGTCCTGATCGCCGTGCAGTGCGGCTGCCAGCTTAAACGCCACGCCGACACCGGACAGATTCGTATGCGGATAGGTGCGGTCGGGGCGGTGCGGGTCGATCACTGCCGCCGCGCGGGGCAAAACCGACTTGCATTCATGGTGATCCGTGATGATCAATGTAATGCCCATTGTACGGCAAAGCTCTGCCTCGGGGATCGCCGTAATGCCGCAGTCCACGGTGATGATCAACCGCACGCCGTCGTCATAAAGCTGGCGGATCGCGGCTGCGTTCAGTCCATAGCCCTCCTCCATGCGTCCGGGAATATGCGCAACGCAGTCCGCGCCGACGGAGCGCAAATAATCCGTCAAAAGGCAGGTTGCCGTAATGCCGTCCACATCATAGTCCCCAAAAACGGCAATGCGCTGTTTTTCCGCCAACGCGCGGCGAAGCTCCGCAACGGCACGATCCATCTCCTTCATTAAGAACGGATCCGGCAGCGGGGCATCGACGCGGAGCAGCTCATTTGCCGCCTCTACCGTATCATAGCCCCTGCCGCAAAGCGCGTAGGCGGTCAGGACGGAATAGCCCGCCGCGCATAGTTTTTCAACCGATTTCTGATCCGGTGCCGCAATTTCCCAAGTTCCGTACTTCACTCCAAACACATCCCATTTTACTTTTTCTTTCTATTATAACAAATTCTATCGTCGGGTACAATAGAAGATGTCGAAAAAGTCAAACTTTGTGCGTGCAGGAACGACCGACTGCGCACAAACTCCCTCCCCATGTCATTGCGAGGGCGCTTGCGCACGTGGTAGCGCAGCCGTTCGCGACGAAGGAGCGTTACGGATGCGGCATACCCCCTGCGGGTGCAATCTCGTGCAGGAGCTACCGACTGCGTTCAAATTTGTTTCTCCGTACCGTCTGCCGCTTACGCGGACGGCACGCCGAGTCGGCGTGCCCTACGATCTTCGACCGCACCCTCGCCGTAGGGCGCGACGACTCAGCGCGCCGGTGCAGGAACTGCCAACTTTTCACTACTTTATTCCGAACGGAGGCGACACGATGCGGCCGATCCGGCGGGCAGTCAAGGCACTTTTGGTGTTGGCTGCATTGCTTCTTTTCTTTTATTGGCAGAATTTCTCCATTCAAACCGAGGAGGTCACGGTCGCCTCACCTGCCCTGCCCGCAGCGTTTGACGGTCTGCGCGTTGCGGAGATCGCCGACCTGCACGGTCGGCAGTTCGGCACGGACAGCAGTGGTCTTCTCCGCGCTGTTGCAAACGCCGACCCCGACCTTATCTGCATTGACGGTGATCTTTTCGATGAAAACACCGATCTTCTGATGCTCCCGCCCCTGCTTGAAGGGCTGGTTCGTATCGCGCCGACCTACTATGTCACGGGCAATCACGAGTTTCAGGTCACGCAGAGAAACGAGGTATTTTCGCTGATGGAGCAGTGCGGTGTCTGCGTCCTGCGTAATGAATATACCCTTCTGACGCGGGGTGAGGCGTCCATTGTCATTGCCGGCGTGGACGATCCCTGCGGTGCCTATGACCGCAAGATGCCCGACGAGCTGGTCGCGGAGATCCGCAGTGAGGTCGGACCCGACGCCTATATCCTCATGCTCGCCCACCGCAACGATACCCTGCCCATGTGGTCGGAGCTGGGCGTGCAGCTCGTCCTGACGGGTCACTGCCACGGCGGCGTGGTGCGGCTGCCCTTTGTCGGCGGCGTGTTCGGCACAGAGCGGACCCTCTTTCCCGAATACGACGCGGGCTTATTCGTCTCCGGCGAAACCTCACTCTATGTCAGCCGCGGCATGGGCTACAGCCGCGTGCATCTGCGCCTGTTCAACCGTCCGCATCTGCCTGTGCTCATTCTGCGGCATTCGGATTCGTAAACAAATCATGAATAAATGCAAATTGCACTTGTAAAATGCAACGGCAGCATTATAATTATCGTTAGGTGATTATTATGTTCAGACGCATCGGCGCTTCCATCCGCCGCTTTATGTACGGACGTTACGGCTCGGATGAGCTGAATCTTGCGCTCCTGATCACTGCGGTGATCGTCAGCCTGTTGAATACGCTGCTCTCCCTTTTTCTCCACAACTCCCGCGTTTTTTCCTATGTGTTTTACCCGCTGCTGCATTTGCTTGTGGTGGCATCCGTCCTGCTGTGTATGTGCCGCGCATTATCGCGTAATATTTATAAACGCAGACAGGAAAACAAGCGCTTCCGCTTCTTTTGGTCGCGCCTGACGGATCGGCACAACCGCTATTTCCGCTGCCCGAAATGCAAGCAGATGGTGCGTGTTCCGAAAAAACGCGGAAAGATCAATATCCGCTGCCCCAAATGCGGGGAAAAATTCATCCGAAAGACATAAGCTGAGCCGCACTTCTTTGCGAAGTGCGGCTCTGTTTCATTATTCGTAATAGTTCGAGGATTCCGGTGAGATCGTTCCGTCGGGATTTTCGGGATCGTGCGGGAGATCATCCGGCGGGAGGTTGTCGCCGAACAACACGCGCCAATAATCCTCCTCCAAGATCCACTGCGAGACGAGGAACTTATTTGCCACAATGCTGTTATAATACTCGATCTCTTCCGGCGTGATCTCCTTATCTCCGAACAGCGTCAGCTCCTCGCCGATGGTGTAGTAGGAGCCGTCCTCTGTTATCCAGCTTCGGTCGGAGAAAAGGAGGAACGGCGCGGCATCGGAAAAGATATCCTGCCCCATATACAGCCGGGAGTCGAAGTCCAGCCCGAACAGATTCGAAAGCGTGGGCAAAATATCCAGCGCGGAGCAGCGGCGGGTGACCGTCTCCGGCGCCATGCCCTTTTTGTAGATAAGCAGCGCGTTGCGGTAGATCTCAAAATGCGGGTCAAGCTCGTGTCCCGCCAGCTCGCTCTGTTCCTCAATGCTCAGACCGTAGGGATAGTGGTCGGCGGTCAGCACGATGACGGTGTTTTCCAGCACGCCTGCCTCCTCCAGCCGCTGCAGCAAAAGCTCCATTGCCCTGTCCAGCTCGATCTGGCAGGCAAGGTAAGCGCGCACCGGCTCGCTGTAAGGCAGCTCCTCGACCAAGGCGCTGTTTTTTGCGGCGATGGCGTTGTCGCTTTCGTCAAAGGAATAGGGCAGATGTCCCGAAACCGTCATGTAATACACATGGAACGGCTCTTGAGAGACAAAATCCGCCGTGGAAACGTCGATCATCTCTACATCGGATTCCGGCCATTGCTCCGTGATCTCCAAACCGTTTCCGACCGCCTTGAAGATATAGCCGAGATTCGGGTGGGACTTGTCGCGGTGATAATATGTATAGGAATGATCGTGGAAGGCATAAGCGCTGTAGCCCTCCCGCTTGAGCTGCTGCACCATCGTCAGCGGCATGGCGTTTTCCGCAGTGTCGTAGAAGCTCCATGTACCCGACTTTGGGATCGTGCCTGTCAGATTGACATATTCGCCGTCCGAGGTAGAAACGCCCCAGTAGGCAGTATAAAATTCAGAAAATTGCATTCCCTCCGTCTGCATTCGGTACAGGGTCGGTGTCAGCTCCGGGTCGATTGCCAGATACGAAAAGCCCTCTGCGGTAATAAAGATCAGGTTGCAGCCCGCGAACATGCCCGTTTTTTCATTTTTCTTTGTTGGGGTCTGCATGGCGAAGTATTCGTGCAAGCTCCGCACCGTCTCGTTTTCCTCGCCCTCTGCCAACGCGGCAAAGTCCAACTCGAGAACATTATACTCGGCAGCGTCGTACTCCGGCAGCACCGTCGGCGCAGGCACCGACTCCGTTTCACTCGGCATCGGCTCGTCGGACGGAATCTGCGTCGGCTCCGAGGAGAGCGACGACGGCTCCTCCGGGGTGACCAGTTCGCCGCCGTCAAAGCCGAAGATCAGCCGATGCACATCCAGCCGGAACGCGGGCAGCAGTCCGAGCTGCAGGGCACCCTTGGACAGATCGTTCGTTTCATGGTAGAGGTCATACGGCGACATCGGCGCGTGTCCAAAGGCCGGCAGCAGCAAAACGATCGCCATATGCAGCGCCAGCGCCCCTGCCGCAAAATACGCTCGGCGCAAACGGCTGCCGATCCGGGATCGCGCAAAGACGCGCCCGTAAATGCTGAGCAGCACCGCAGGCAACAGCATCAGCAGCAGCGGCACCGCCTTGACCCAAAGCGCGTGCAGGATCACGCGCCAGAATTCCAGCACCTGTCCGCCGTTTCCCATGGAATAAGCGGAATAGAAAAAGTGAAATTTATAATTATAAATGAGCTGCGACGCGTAGAAGATCAGCAGACCGTAGCACACGATCAGTTCTAACACACGGTTGACGCGCTGCGAAAAAACGCTGCACAGCACATAGAGCAGCATCGCGGCGACCGCGGAAAAAAGAGCCGTGGTCAGCAGCCCGATCGTCCAAAAAAACTGGGCGGAGTTGATACGAACGATCCCCTCGCACCAGCATAGATACAACCAGAAAAAAAGCAGCAGCCATTCACGCGCATAGTGCTTCTGCCGAAATTCGCACAATGCCTCCCGCACGGAGGCGGCAAAGTGCCTGCATTTCCGCACAGCGGGTTTGTAACCATTCATTGTGACGCCAGTCCTCCTGTCTTGCCGCCAAACTGCACGCGGCATCCTCCAAAAATCGCGGGTTCGAAATATTATATGCGCAATTCTGCCATTTGTAAATACCTTTTTATAAAAAATACACCGTCCCGCAACAGACGGGACGGTGTATTTGTGGCTCCTTACTCCGCGAGTTCCTCAAAATCCTCTTCTTCAAGCGCTTCCTCTTCCTTGCACTTGCAGCAGGGGCACAATTTCTTGATGTCATCCCAGAAATGGATCAGAGTGACAACCATCGCGCCGAGGATCACTGCGCCGCCGATAATCGCGCAGATGAGCTTCATGGTGCTGTTTTTCTTCATTGCTGTTAGCCTCCTTTATCATACTCCATCTATAGTATACCTTTTTTTCCGGATTCCGCAAGCATTTTTCAGAAGAATTTACACTCTCGTCACATAATTTTCCTTGCGCGGCGCTGCGGGGCGGAATTCCCCTGTCGGGTAGCCCAAAACGCAATGCCCGACCCCGATGTAATTGCCTTCGACGCCCCACTGCTTCAAAAGCTTTTTTCCCTCGTCGCTTGCAAACTCCTCACGGGCACGGTGTACCCAGCATGAGCCGACGCCGAGGCTCCATGCCGCCGTCATCAGATTGCCGATCACCAGTGCGCCGTCCTCTACCGCCGTGCCCGCCTCCGCGTCAGCCAGCACAACACAGACCGTCGGCGCGCCGAAAAACGGATGAGCGTCCGGCGCACCGAGCACCGCCGCGTTCATGCGTTCCAGCGCCGCAATGTCCTCCGGCTTCTGCAAAACGACGATTTTTGCCGACTGTCTGCCTCTGCCGCTCGCGGCATAGGTGCCCGCCGTCAAAATCGCGTCCAGCGTCTCCTCGTCCACTTGCTTCGGCAGAAAGCTGCGGCAGCTCCTGCGCTCCTGCAAACACTTCAAAATTTCATTCATTATGGTTTTCCTCCTTATGAAATATATCCGTACATACCGCGTACACTGACCTCGCCCGTGTTGATCGTCTCGGTCGTGCCGTCCTCCCAGCGTACCTTTAAGCCGCCGAATGCGTCGATGCCCTCAGCAAAGGCTACGCGCCGCTCGTCCCCACGCACCACCTGCACGGTCTGCCCGATGGTGATGCAGTGCGCCTCATATTCCCGCATCCACGCCTCGCGCCGAATCAAAAGCGCCCCATCCATCTCATAAAGCCGCTGCACCATCGCGGCGGCAAGGGCGTTTGGGTCGACGGGCTTCCCGCAGAGCTGCGCAAGAGAGGTTGCCATCGGACGCACCTCCGGCGGAAGCTCCTCGATCACGGTGTTACAGTTGACGCCGATGCCGACGATCACGCTCTGCAAAGCGCCGCTGCCCGCCTCCGTTGTCAGCTCCGTCAGGATACCGCAGAGCTTCTTCCCGCCGCAGACGAGATCGTTCGTCCATTTGATGTCCGCCTCGACCCCGCTGCAATCCGCGATCGCGCGCCGCACCGCGACCGCCGTCATGGGTGTCAGATGCAGCAGCTCCTCCGGCATGGCATTCGGGCGCAGCAGCACGGACAGATAGACCCCGCCAAGGGGCGAGGCAAATTGCCTCCCGAGCCGTCCTCTGCCGCCCGTCTGCTTTCCCGTCACCAGCACCGTGCCGTGGGGCGCGGTGCATTCGCGCTTTAAAGCATTATTCGTGGAATCCGTCTCCGGAAGCACACGCACCTGCCACGGGAGCGCCGGAAGCTTGGGCAAAAGCAGCGCCTCGTTCAGCTCCCGATATAACAGGCAGTAGCCGCGATTCGGCACGGAGTCGATCCGGCAGCCCTCCGCACGCAGCGCATTGACCGTTTTCCAGACCGCCGCGCGGGAGATTCCTAAAACGCGGCTGATCTCCTCGCCCGAAATATATTCTCCGTCCCGCAGCAGAGCCAGCACCTCTGCCTTTCCCATCGCTTCTTCCTCCCTAATTTTTGTAAGCCATCTGTAGGGCGGGGACATGTCCCCGCCGTCCGCGAAGCGGCAGACAGTACAGATAAACAAGCCTGTACGCAATCGGTAGTTCCTGTACCGGCGGGGGCATGCCCCCGCCCTACATAGGGTTTCTTTGCAATGCGCTATGTAGCTCTATTCGTCCTTCGCCCAATCATAGGCACATTTGACCGCCTTGTTCCAGCCCTTGATGCGGCGGGCGCGTTCCTCGTCGGAGATCTCCGGGGTAAAGCTGCGGTCAACCGCGCGGTTGTGCAAAACCTCCGTCTTGTCCGTCCAATAGCCGACGGCAAGCCCCGCCAAATATGCCGCCCCCATTGCGGTTGACTCGACGCATTGCGGCCGCTGCACCGGCACTGCGCTGATGTCCGCCTGCGTCTGCATCAAATAGTTGTTGGCGCAGGCACCGCCGTCCACCTTCAGCGCGGCAGGTACAATGCCAGAATCCGCCTGCATCGCCCGCAGGACATCGTTCACCTGATAGCACAGACTGTCCAGTGTGGCGCGGATGATGTGATACTTGTTGCAGCCGCGCGTTAAGCCCACAATTGTGCCTCTGGCATATTGATCCCAGTGCGGCGCACCCAAGCCCGTAAACGCGGGCACGACATAGCAGCCATTGGTATCCTTGACCTTCCGCGCCATATACTCCGAATCCTGTGAGGAGTCAATGAGCCTCATTTCATCGCGCAGCCATTGAATCGCGGCACCCGCCACAAAAATGGAGCCTTCCAGCGCGTATTCCACCTTGCCATCCAAGCCCCAGGCAATTGTCGTGACCAAGCCGTTTTGGCTGAATACCGGCTTGTCTCCGGTGTTCATCAGTAGGAAACAGCCCGTTCCGTAAGTATTCTTCGCTTCACCGGGAGAAAAGCAGGTCTGCCCGAACAGCGCCGCCTGCTGGTCTCCCGCCGCACCCGCAATGGGAATCGGCGCACCGAAATACTGCGGCAGCGCCTCCCCATAGATGCAGCTGCTGGGCTTGACCTCCGGCAGCATACCTTTCGGGATATCCAGCTCCGTTAAAATTTCGTCGTCCCATTGTAAGGTGTTGATGTTAAAGAGCATCGTGCGGGAGGCGTTGGAGTAATCCGTCACATGCGCCCTGCCGCCCGTCAGCTTCCAGATCAGCCATGTCTCAATCGTTCCGAAGAGCAGCTCTCCGCGCTCGGCTCTCTCCCGCGCGTGGGGCACATTTTCCAAAATCCAGCGCAGCTTTGTGCCGGAAAAATAGGCGTCAATGACAAGCCCCGTCTTCGCGCGGAAGGTGTCCGTCAAGCCCTTTTCCTTCAGGGAATCGCAGTATTCGCTGGTGCGGCGGCACTGCCACACAATCGCGTGGCAGACCGGCTCTCCCGTCTGTTTGTCCCAGACGACCGTCGTCTCGCGCTGATTGGTGATCCCGATGGCGGCGATGTTCGCGGCAGTAACGCCGAGATTCTCCATCGCCTGTTTCGCGACCTCCAACTGTGTGGACCAGATCTCGTTGGCGTCATGCTCCACCCAGCCCGCCTTGGGAAAATGCTGGGTGAACTCCTTCTGCGCCATGCTGCACATCTCGCCCTTTTCGTTAAAGAGCACGCAGCGGTTGGATGTCGTCCCGGCATCCAACGCCATCATATATTTCGCCACAACATAAGCCTCCTAATGATCATCTATCCGCAGGTGCCGCCTTTGCAGCGTGCGGCATCCCTGATGTGCCTATGCGGGCACCTGCTTTGGCTAAGGGCTAAGGGTGAATGGTGAATGACTATGGTGTGCTTCGCACGAAATAAAAAACGGTGTCGCTTTTTTGTCATTTCCACAAAACTTCCTGTAGGGCGGGGACATGTCCCCGCCGGTGTAGGAACTACCGTCCAAGTACAAATTCGTTCCTATCTGCTTTCTGCCGCTTACATGCTCCACGCGGCTCACCCGCGCAGCTCTTCCAGACGGTCTTCCACCTCGTCGATCAGATCCTCCAAATCTTCATGCCGATCCGCCCAGTCGTCGTATTCGTCGCTTTCGTCATCCTCCGGTTCGCAGGCATCCAGCTCGTCCTTTTGCGCCTCCAGCTCCGTCAAATACGCCTCCAACTGTTTTACGCTCATCTCGTCAATCTCCGGGGCATCCTCCGCGTCAAGCTCAATCGTGATTTTGATCTCTTCGCCTTTGCGCTGAACCTCAATTTTCTTTTTCTCGCTCATACCAAAACTCCCTTTCGATTGTTGTCCGTACTTTTCGCTACTGCCCGCATAGGGAACAACGCACACAAATACGCTTCCCCGCTCAGGATCCCCGTCCTCAGCAGCACTTACCGCACGGTAATGGCATAGAAGCGATTTATTCGCCTTTGATTCGCAGCAAAACCAAAAGTATTAT
>CAMAEX010000022.1:0-13870 GCA_945832065.1 uncultured Clostridia bacterium
AAGGGGCTGCTGCAAAATGATCGTTTTGCAGCAGACCCTTTATAAATCTTCAAAAAAGCCGCAGGAGGTCGGAAAAGCATTGTAAAATATAATCTCCGCAGTGCTTTGCGGCGGCGTCTCCGACGGTGGCTGCCTGCATTCCGCCGGCGTGCGCCGCCTCCACGCCGGAGACGGCATCCTCAACCACCAGACATTCCTCCGGTTGCAGCCGCAAAAACCGCGCCGCCGTCAGGAACACCTCCGGATCCGGCTTGGACTTTGTGATATTCGTGCCGTCGGACACCGCGTCAAAGTAGTTTCCCAAGCCGATCCGCTCTAAAATAAATTTGGCGTTTTTGGAGGAGGAGCCGACGGCAAGCTTTAAGTCCTTCTCCCGCAGCGCGTCCAGGGTCGTTTTGACCTCAGGCTGTAAATCCGCCGGAGACAGGCGGTGCAAAAGCGCCCGATAATAGTCGTTCTTCCAATTCGCATAGGCAAGCTTTTCCTCCTCGGTGTAGTGCTTTCCCCCAAGCTCCGCCAAAATATTCATGCACGCCATGCGGCTGACGCCTCTAAAACGGTCGTTCACCGTGCGGCTGAAGGGAATCCCCAAGCGATCCGCCAGCGCCTGCCAGCCCAAATAGTGCTGCTCATCCGTGGAGACCAGCACGCCGTCCAAGTCAAAAATCACGCCCTTCATCCGTAGATCCATTCCTTATTGTAGATAATGTTCCCGATGCCGCCGTCCGCGCGCACATCGCGTTCGATCTCCGCCTTGGCGAGGAAGCCCTTGGAGTCCTTAAAGCCGAAGGGCACATCATCCGTACGCCCCGCCATAATGTCCTCGCAGACCCCGATCACGCCATCGATCAGCCCTGTGCTGCCGCCGCCGGGCCCGTGGGAGAGGTAAACGGTGTCATACTTCCCCTCCACTTGGGGCTTTAGGCGCTCCAAGCTCTGCCGATACTCACAGACGGTTGTGGAATACGGCTCATGGAGGAAGGTCAGATTGTTGCAGGCGTCGCCCAACAAAAGCGCCCGCTCCTCGCGCAGCAGCATGACGACGCTGCCTCTGGTGTGCCCGGGCAGGTCGTAGATGTCGATGTGCAGACCGCCCAGATCGAAGCTGTCCCCGCCTGCCATTTGCCGAATCTCCGCCAGAGGCTTTGCCGGAATGATCTCCGCGTCCTCCACCTTCTGCGGGCAGAGAAACAAGCCGTCCCTGCGGAAGTCCATGTCGGCGTGCTGTAGATAGATGCAATCGTCCGCATGGTTCATATAGACCGTGTCGAATTCCCCCGCACCCATCGCATGATCCACATGCCCGTGGGTCAGCAGCACGGTAATCGGCAGATCGGTCAGTTTCTCCACATATGCGCGCAAAAAGCCCAAGCCGCTGCCCGTATCGAGAAGGGCGGTTTTTTCCTTGCCCTCCACCAGATACATCAGCTCCATGCCGGGCGCTTTGATGCGGGTGGTCGTAGGCGAAATTTTTTCATGCGTAAAAGTAATCATAGCTTCTCCTTTATCCTACCAAGCAGCGCGTCACAGGCGGCAGTGATCGCCGCAAGCTGTTCCCCTGTCGCGTGGTCATAGTGGATGCCGCAGCGGACGCAAACGGGCGCCTGTAGGCATTCCGACAGCTCCCGTGCCCAGCGCTCCGTGATAAAGCCGTCTTTATGGTGCGGGCGCTCCATCGTACGGAGCGAGCCGTCCGCCTCCGCGAAGGTGACAGCGCCGATGTGGGTGCTGCATCCGCCAAACACGCCGACATCCCAGCCGGCATCCAGCCGCACTGCCTCCGCCCAAATGGGATAGTCCAACACCGTGACCTCGGCTCTCACACCAAGCCCTCCCAACGGCAAAATTCCGGCGCGTCAATGCCGAATTGGTCAAGCACTTTCCCCACAATGTGATTTGTCGCCTCCGCAAGGGTTTTCGGGTTCTGATAGTAGCTGAGCATCGGCGGCAGAATCACGGCACCCATACCGCTCAAGTCATAGAGATTCCGCAGATGGATCGTAGAAAGCGGTGTCTCTCTTGCCACCAGCACGAGCTTGCGGCGCTCCTTCAGTGTTACATCCGCTGCGCGCAGCAGCAGATTGTCCGAATACCCGCTGCAAATGCCCGCGACCGTTTTCATGCTGCACGGGATCACGAGCATTCCCATCGTCCGAAAGCTGCCGGAGGCGGGCGCCGCGCCGATGTCCCGATTGTCATAGACCACATCCGCCAACTCCGCAACGCCGTCCACGCCGCACTCCTGCCGTAGCGTCAGCGCGCCGCCCTGTGTTACGATCACATGCGTCTCAATTTCTGTTTCCTTCAGCGCCTTCAGCAGAGCGACCGCCACGGGCGCGCCGCTTGCGCCGCTGATGCCGACGATCAACCGTTGTTCAGCCATTTTGCAGGATCGACCTCCATAAATTCCGCGCGTCTGAATTTCTCCTTCAGATGAAACGGTACGGTACAGTCAAAGATGGTCTTACAGGAAATGCCCCGATTCTCAATGGAAGGGGCGTACTCCGGCGCGGCGCTGGGATCCAGCGGATGGCAACGGACGCCGGGAATGGTGATGATATCCCTGTCCCCCTGAAAGCGGGTGTTCATCGCCCAAAGCACATCGTCGGTGTCGAAGATGTCCACATCCTCATCCACCAGAATGACATGCTTCAGCTCCGGAAAGGCGGAAAACGCCAAAAGCGCCGCCTGCCGCTGCTTGCCCTCGTCGGTGGGGACCGTCTTACGGCATTGCAGAATCGCCAGATATTTGCCACCGCCGGAAGGATGCGCGTGGACATTTTGAATTTTCCCGGGCATAGCTCTCTCGATCATCCGATAGATGCTCGCCTCCGTCGGAATTCCCGCCATGGAAACATGCTCTGCAGACGGGCCGATGCAGGTCTGCATAATAGGATGCAGCCGATGGGTGACGGCCTTGACCTTAATCAGCCAACATTCGTGACTGGCCGCGCCGTTGTAGCCGGGGAACTCCGGCATGGCGTAGCCGGTGTGGCTGTTCTGATCCTCCACGACCTTCACCCCGGGCTGTATCTCCCCTTCGATGACATATTCGGCGTTGGCGATGCAGTTTTCCCGAATGGAAACGCAGCGGTGCAGTGCGACGGGTTTACCGCGCAGCGCGCCTGCAATGGACAGCTCGTTAAAGCCCAGCGGCGTCGTGGGCGGCTCAAAGCAGGAGGTCACCTCGATTGCCGGATCGACACCGATCGAAACGGAGATGGGCAGCGGCTGTCCTAACGCGGTAGCGCGTTCCGCCATCGCGCCGATGTGACGGGAACCGGGCTGGAGGAAAATGGAAAGCTCGTCTCTGCCCTGAATGCACATCCGGTGGATGGTCACATCGGACAGCCCCGTGTCGGGATGGGTGGCATAGCACATGCCCAGCGTAAGATAGGGTCCCGCGTCCACCGGCGTGTTCGTCGGCGCAGGGATGAGACGGTGCAGATCAAACCCCGCCTCCGTCGCAAGATGCACCACCTGCTGGCAGGGCGCGTCCTCCTCCGTCACGACGGGGTCGAAGGGATGCTCGGCGCAGCGGCACAGGAGCTTGCCCAGCTCCTCCGGCGCGCAGTCAAACAGCGCCGCCACGCGCTTTCGGCTGCCCAGCACGCCGATGGCAACCTGCGCATCCTCAAAGCCCTTGATTTTTCGAAACAGCATGGCAGGGCCGTTCACCGTTGTGGGGCGCTTTACGGTGCCGCCGGCTCCCACATAGCGGTAGACCCCGGACAGCTCCGCCGCAGGATCGACCTCCACCTCGGTTTCCACCAGCTGCCCCGGCATGGCGCGCAGCAGCTCCAGCGCGGAGCGCAGATCATAGACCTCGTGTTTATCGCGCATGCCTCGGCTCTCCCCAACTGTTCAGCAGCTTGCGGAGCAGGCGGTTCAGCTCCTCCCGCTCCGACGGGGACAGCGCGTCCGGCATTCCGTCGTTCTCACGGTGATGCAGCGCATGAGCGCAGGCGCACAGCAAGCCCTCCGTTGTATTCAGCTCCGGCATTTTGCGCCTGCCGTGCCGATGCCCATGGACACTGCTTTTCTCCGTCTCACCCCTTGCATAGCGTTCGCCCTTTTCGCAGCCGGGTGCGGAAAGCAGGCAGTGATTATGGCAGCAGGGACAGGTTTTTTCTTCGTTCATCGTGGTTTCCTCCTAAAGTACGGTATCAGGCAGACCGCAGAACGCGTCCACGGGACTGACGCCGTGAAACGCCGATCTGCCCATCAGCTTGTCAATCGTCAACGCAATGGTCGTTTTGGTCGCTGTATAGGCGTTGACATAGGTGCGGATCCTCGGCACATCCTGCAAATGATAGGGATTCGCGAGAGAGACGAACACGGAGACCTCCTCATTCACAAAGCGCGGCATATCCAGCGCGTGCTTGGGGCACCACTGAATACGCACGACGGTCTGATTGCTCGCCTGCTCATAATTTGCCATATACAGCGTCAGGCGATCCGAGGCAAGCCCCGCCGTGCCGTGCAGATCGTCGGCAAAGGGGTCATAGACCTCCACCCGAAAGCCCTGCTTTTCCAAATATTCCTTCGTAATCTCCCGCACGGAGCCGTCCGCGATCGCGTCCTTGCCCAAGGTAATGAGGCGGATCTTCGGATAGCGTTCCGGCGTCATGGGCAGCTTCTCCGGCTGCGTGTTTTTGACCAGCGTGATTGCCTTGTCGGCAGCCTCACGGTGCCACTGCGCGGCAGGCACCGGCACGGTCTCCGTCGCTTTCCAACAGACCTTTGCCTTGAGCGCCAAAATCCGCAGCACCGCCTCGTCCAGCCGCTCCATCGTCAGGCGTCCGTCCGCCAAAGCGTCCAGGAGATAGCCGTAGTCCTCCGCAAAGTCCGTATTGAATACCAGCATATCGCAGCCTGCCATGATGGCGGCAGGGAGCGCGTCGCGCCGCGCCATTGCCATGCAGTAACCGCCCATGATCGTAGCATCAGAGGTAATGACACCTTGAAAGCCGAGGGTTTCCCGCAACACCTTCGTCAGCAGCGTCCTGCTCAGGGACGCCGGCAGCATCGCCTCTTCCAAGGAAAGCGACGGGTCGGCGTCCTTCGCGACATTGGGCTGGGCAATATGCCCCACCATGACGCTCAGCAGACCGTTTTGGATCAGGCTCCGATATACCGCGCCATAGCTTGTATACCATTTCTCGGCAGACAGGGAATTGACGGTGGGGTGCAGATGCTGATCGCGGTAGTCCACGCCGTCGCCGGGGAAATGCTTGGCGCAGGCGGCAAGCCCGCAAGCCTGCACAGCTCTGACATAGCGCTCCGTCATTCTTGTGACCCGCGCAGGATCGGAGCCAAAGGTGCGGACATTGGTGATGGGATTGCGGAAATTCAGATCCAAATCACAGACGGGCGAGAAGGTCCAGTTAATCCCGACGGACGCGCCCTCCGCGCCGCAGACTCTGCCGAATTTTTCCGCCATGTCCGGCTCATCCGTTGCGGCAGTCAGCATCGGCCAGCCGAAGAGCGTGCCGTCCGCCATGCCGCCTGCGCCGCCCTCCTCTAAATTGGCGGCTTTCAGCAGCGGCACCCTTGCGGCAGCATCCAGCGGCGCAAAGTCCGCTTTGATCTCCGCGCCGGACTTCACCGGGCGGAAGAGCACGCCGCCGACCTTTCCGCTTTTTACCATCTTTTGTAAAACCTCAGGGGCATAATCTCCGCCCATCACGCAAAAGAGCTGCCCCACCTTTTCCTCCTTGCTGAGACTTGCATGGGTGGAAGCCACCCATGCAGCCTGCGCATCGGAAAGGAGGAATGGAGTATGTTTCAAATCAAGCATTGTCATTCCTTCATAAAGCCGTCCAGCCATGCAAACACGGCGTTCAGATTCTCCTCGGTGTAAAACAGGTCGTCCTCGTGGTCTGCGCCGGGAATGATGCTGTGCTGTACCTTCTCCTCACCAAGATAGCCTGCCAAGCGCGCCGCGAAGTTGACGGACTGGGAATAGGGCACTCTTTGATCCACGTCTCCCGCTTGGATCCATGCTTTCAAATTGGTTGGAAGCTGATCGGCGTAGGTCTCCCAATAGGTAGCGTCGGTTGCTTCCTTGTCCGCCATGATGTCCTGCCCGAGGAACTTGCTTTCAAAGGACTCTGCGGCGCTTTCGGGCTTGCCCGCCTCCTCATACATGGTGTAAAACTCCACGGGCGCGTAGAAGCTGACCAGCGCCTGCACATCGGAGGGAATCTCGCCGTAGTCCGTCACATCGCCGTTCAGTGCGGTGACCTCAGGCGTAAGCGCAGTCATCAGGGACAGATAAGCGCCTGCGGATTCTCCCCAGACGGCGACATGTGCGGGATCAAACCCATATTCCATCGCGTGGGCCTTGACGAAACGGACAGCAGCCTTGACATCCGCAAGCGCCGCGGGGAAGGGTGCTTCACTCGACTTGCGGTAATCCACACTGACAACCGCGTAGCCGTGCGCCAGCGCGCTTTCAATGACGGGCTGCAGGATCGTCATGCCCTGATCGCCGAACAGGAAGCCGCCGCCGTGCACCAGCACAATCACGGGCGCTTTTTCCACGCCCTCGGGAAGGTAGATGTCGCAAACCTCCGCGCCGGAGGCAGAGGCGTAGGCAACATTTTTCAGCCCATCGCTTTCCGCAGGAGCGTTCCCTGCGGTGGCAGCGCCTGCGGCAGGCGTAAAGGTCAGCGCCGCGTCATCCACGGTCAAGATGGCGTTGCCTTCTGTGATCCAGTCCCAGAGTCCCGGCGTGGCATAGGGCGAAGCGGGATCGACATTGGAAAGTCCCATTACAGTAACCGTATCGCCCTCACGGGTGAAGGTACCGGCATAGACATCGGTGAGCATCGGATTGCCCGGCAGGAAAAATTCACAGGTGCCGTCTGCGGCGAGGTCAAACTGCGCCGTCTCCTCCCCCATCATGCCGTCAAAGGTATAGGTGTAGGAGCGGGTTTCCGCTTCGGACGCTTCGGTGGGTGCGGCAGTCGTCGTCTCCGTCGCGGGCGGCTCCGTTTCGGCAGTCTCGCCCGTGCAGGCAGCGAGTGTCAGCAGCATACAGACTGCAAGCAGCAGAGAAAGCAGCTTTTTCATTTTCGTTCCTCCTAAATCTCATTCAACAGATTTGCAATTTCCACAACTGCCGCTTCGGACTGCGGCAGGATCCCCAGCGCGTCAAAGAAGCCGTGGCATACGCCGCAGTAACGCAGCACCCGCACGGGGACGCCCGCCGCTTGCAGCTTCTTGGCGTAGAATTCGCCCTCCAAGCGCAGCCCGTCGTACTCTGCCAACAGGAACAGTGTTCTCGGCAGATCCTCGCACGCGCCGAACGCGGGGCTGATATAGGGCGTTTTCAGATCATATCTGCCCTGCACATACACCGCCGCGTCGCCTTGGTTGGAGACATCGGAGCCAATGCGCAGCATCCCGGGCAGCAAATACCGCTGCTCCTCGACGATTGAAAAGGCGTTCTCGTCCCTCTCGTAGTCGGGCAAAGCATGATTCGTAAAGGTCAGCTTGGCATACAGTAAAACCTGCGCCTTGACATAGTGCGTCGCCTGATCCCGGTCCATCAGGGCAGCCGCCGCGCATAGATTGCCGCCTGCGGAATCACCGGCAACGGCGAGTCTGTCCCCGTCCATGCCGAACTCCGCCGCGTGCGCGTGCAGATAGCAAATGACCTCATACACCTGCGTGCAGGGGATGGGGTAAGGGTGTTCCGGTGCCAGACCGTAGTCCACATTCCAAACCACGGCATCCGCTCTTTCCGCAATCAGACGGCAGGGATTTTCAACGGTAAAGGGTGTTCCGCCGAAAAACGCGCCGCCATGGACATAGACCAGCGCCGGACGTACCTTTCTCCCGTGTCGGGGATAGTAGCCCCATACCGGCACAGTACCTGCCGAGGTCGGCACCTCCAGATAGCGGGTATAGATTTCCTTTCGGTTCAGGTTATAGTTAAAGCCGCCCATATGCTCCCGCAGCACCTCCAACGGAGGCGGCGAGCCCTTCCGGTCGGCGTTTTCCGCATGCATGGCAAGCTCCATGCGCAGCTGCCGGGGATCGAGCCTATACGGTGCCCCGTCCGGAACGGGCTTGCACTCCACTGGGAGCCCGTTTACGTCGATGATCTCCCCGGTTTCCAAAAGTGCGTTTACCAAGTTTGATTCGTATTCCATCATTTCCTCCCATCGGCAAACTCCGGCAGGGGGGGTAGCCGCACCGCCTGCCGGAGCAATACTTAACGGATGTGCTTACCGATGAAGTCAAACACAAGATCCAGATTTTCCTTCGCGGTGAAGCGCTTGTCCTCATGGTCGGCGCCCTCCAGCGGTACATATTCCACCTTGTCCGCAAGACCGCGCGCGCACAGGTCTTTGACAAATTCCTCCGATTGCGCCCATGGAACCAAATGGTCGGCAGTGCCGTGCTGCACCAAGAGCGGCGCCATTGCTTCGCTTGCGTAAGTGGCGGGGTACGCCTTTTCCAGCAATTCGGCAGGCGCTTTGTCCACTGGAACGCCGAGATATTGACTCTCCGGCATCATGGCGGGCTCGGGATGCGTCTCGGAAATACCGTTGGCTCTCGCCTGCGCCTCCATCGTCTCAAAGCGGACGGGGCCGAACTGATCAACGCAGACCTGCACCGTCGGTTCGCAGAGGAAGGTCATCCCCTCCTCCCCGGGGAAGCTGCCGTTGGGCACATTCATGCCGAGCATGGCGGCAAGATTCCCGCCTGCAGAGCCGCCGAGTACCGCGACGCGCTCGGGATCGACGCAATACTCCGCCGCATGGAGCTTGAGATAACGAATCGCAGCGCGGCAGTCCAGAACCGCCGCCGGGAACTTCGCCTCACCGGAGACGCGGTATTCAATAGAGGCCACGGCATAGCCGCGTTTGATGCCCTCCAAATACGCGTCCATGTGATCGTCCCGCTTGTCACCGAAGGCGAAGCCGCCGCCGTGGATATGCACAAACAGTGGGAAGGGACCGTTGCCCGTCTCGGGCAGATACAGATCAAAGCACTGCCGAGGACTTTCCTTGCCGTAAGGCACATCCAAGAATTTTCGTTTTACCCAACTGACATCCGCCATCGGCGGTTTCCAGCCCGGAGGCGGACCGCCGGGAGCGCCCATCGGCGCTCTGTCTCCGAAGGGAGGCTTGTCTCCAAAGGGAGGTTTTCTTATTTCCATCTTTTCTCCTCCTTACTTCGTCGCAGCGGCTTCCTTGCGCACGCGAACCATCGCCTTGGGGCGGTTCTTCAGTGCGTCAAAGGCAATGGCGAGCAGCAGGATCACACCCTTGACGGTATACTGCGCATAGGTACCCCAGTGCGCCAGCTGCATGCCGTTGGCGATGATCTGCATCACAAGAATGCCTGCCACCATGCCTACCACATTGCCCTTGCCGCCCTTCATGCTGATGCCGCCGATGATCGCAGCAGTCAGGCAGGTGATCTCGGTGCCGGGACCGGTGGTTGCGGAGGTCTGGTTCTGCTGTGCCAGCATGTCAATGGTGGCAACGGCGAAAATGGCGCCCGTGATGGCGAAGCACAGCGTCTGCACCAGATCCGCCTTGATGCCGGAGAGGCGGGCGCACTCCTTGTTGCCGCCGATTGCCAGCACATCTCTGCCGAAATGCGTCTTGTTCAGAACGATCCATGTAGCTGCCACGATCAAAACCGTCAGATACACATCCAGCGGCAGTCCCAGCAGCTTCGTGCGGTACAATGCGCGGAACGCGTCGGGCATACCGGAATAGGATTTGGAGCTTGTCATTGTGTAGGCAATGCCCTTGAACACCTCGCTCGTCGCAATGGTGACCACCAACGGGAACAGCCGCAGTTTGGACGCCAAAATGCCGTTCAGCGCACCCATCGCGAAGCCGATCACGATGCACACGGGCCACACGACCCACCATGGGAGGCCGGTTTCCAGCATGAGAATGGCTGCGACGCAGCCGCAGACCGCCATCTGATTTCCCACAGACAGATCAATGCCGCCGGAGATCATGACAAAGCTGATGCCCATACCGGCAATGATAATATAGGTAGATTGCGTGATCAGGTTATAAATATTTCTGGAAGAGAAGAACAGTGGGTTCATGATCCCGAAGAAGATCACAAGCACTGCCAAGATGATATACACCGTACCCTCTTGGTAGAGATAGCGCCCGGCAGCGCCGAGTCTTCTGCCAACGGATTTGTCGTTCATTGTCTATGTATCCTCCTTACTGTAATCCCGATGCCAGCCGCAGGACATTTTCCTGGCTGAATTGGCTGTGCTGCAGCTCCCCGGATAACAGTCCCTCATGCAGCACGATGATCCGGTCGGACATCCCCAAAATCTCCTCCATATCGGAGGAAACCATCAAAATTGCCTTTCCCTTGGCAGCCAGCTCGTTCATCAGGTGGTAAATCTCCTGCTTGGCGCCGACATCAATGCCCTTGGTCGGCTCGTCAAAGATGATCACATCCGGGTCAGCCGCCAGCGTCTTGGCAAGCACCACCTTCTGCTGATTGCCGCCGGAGAGATTCACCACCATCTGCCGAATGCCGGGTACCTTGATCCGCAGCTCCTGACGGTATTGCTCCGCCATAGCGGTGTTCTTTTTCCCGTTGATGAAGCCGAAACGGGTGATACGCTTCAGCGCGGAAAGAGAGGTGTTGAACTTGACCGTGTTAAACAGGATGCAGCCCTGCTCCTTCCGATCCTCGGGGATCAGCCCGATGCCGTGCGCAATGGCAGCGGCAGGAGAGGTGATATGTACCTTTTTTCCGTTCAGCAGCAGCTCGCCGGCGTCTAACCTTTTCGCGCCCGCGATCAGCTCCATCGTCTCGCTGCGTCCGGAGCCGACCAAACCCGCAAAGCCTAAGATCTCCCCCTTATGCAGCTGAAAGCTGATATTCTCCACGGAGTTTCCGGTCAGGTTTTTTGCCTCCAGCACGACTTCTCCCATCTCCGCCTTGCGGACGGGGAAGCTCTCGTTCAGCTCCCGTCCCACCATGAGCTTGACCAGCTCGGCGCGGTTGGTGTCCCGGGTGTTGAGCGTCCTGACGAAGCAGCCGTCCCGCAGAACGCTGATTCGCTCCGTAATCTGAAATACCTCGTCCATGCGGTGGGAGATGTAGATCACGGTCACACCCTTGGCTTTCAGCTTGGCAATGACGGAAAACAGCAGCTCCACCTCATTCGCCGCAAGCGGCGCGGTCGGCTCGTCCATGATCATGATTCTTGCGTTGTTGGAGATCGCGCGGGCAATCTCTACCATTTGTTGATTGGCAGGACTCAACCGCTCCACCCGCATGGAAGGATCCAGCTGAAAGCCGTATTCGTCAAACAGCGCCTGCGCCAGCTTGTTCAGCTGCCGTTTGCTGTAGACCTTTCCCATTTTCCGCCCCATGAAGATATTCTCCGCCACGGTCATGGGGGTGACCAAATTGATGTCCTGATAAATCACCGTCACGCCGTTCTCCGCCGACAGCGCAGGCGTCATGCGGGAGAAGGTCTTTTCATCAAAGGCAATCGTGCCGCCCGGTTCCGGGGAGATCGCGCCTGCAATGATCTTGATGAGGGTGGACTTGCCCGCACCGTTCTCCCCTAACAGCGCATGGATCTCCCCTTGTTCAAACGCCAAGGACACATCGTTCAGTGCCACGACACCCGGATAGGTTTTTGTAATATGCTCGAGCCTCAGCATCGGTTGCTTCGCTCCTTTCGTCTTATTGCACCGGCGTAAAGGTTCCTGCTGCGTCGTCTACCGTGATAGTAGCGTTGCCGTCCACGATCCAATCCCACAGACCGGGCGTGGCATATGCGGAAGAAGAATCCGTATTGGTCAAGCCGGTAACGGTGACGGTGTCGCCCTCGCGGGTATAGGCGCCCTCATATACATCGGTGAGCACGGGGTTACCGGGCAGGGAGAAGCGGTAGGTGCCGTCCTCCGCCAGCTCGAATTGGGCAGTCTCCTTGCCCACCATGCCGTCAAATTCATAAGTATATGCGCCTCCGACGGTCTCCGCTGCACTCGGTGCCTCCTCCGTGGGTTCAGGCGCGTCGCCGCCGACGCTGTAGGTCCGGGTGGCGGGATCGATTGTAATGACGGCATCGCCGGTGGCGGCGTCAATATAGCTCCACAGCCCGGGAGTGGTATACTGAGAAGTAGTGTCCACATTGCTCAGCCCCTTGATCGTGACCGTCACGCCGTCGTCCGCAATGGTATAAGTACCCGCGTAGACATCGGTAATCACTTCGCTGCCGGGCAGGAAGAACTTGCAGGTGCCGTCGTCCATCAGGTCGATCTCATGCGTCTCGTCGCCCGCAATACCGCTCTGCACGGAGGTATACGCCCTGCCACCCGCAAGCTCGCCGCCTGCGCTGATCGCCTCGCCGCCTGTTTCCGTACCTGTTTCCTGCATATTCGTGTTATACCCGTTCACGCTGTCCCAATAGGTCATCAGACCGTCCTTCGCCAAAATATCCGCGTAGGTGTAGCTCTCCACATAGGAGGGCGTGTCGAAGCAGACCAGTGCAGCCGTACCGCCGTTCAGCGCCGCGTCCACGGGGAAGTAAAGGCCGATGGAGTTGGGGTTGGCTTTGCCGTAATCCTTGCCCGCCTCGCCGAACATCACATTGTGGCACAGATTTGCCAGCGTTCCGGCAGCGTCTCCGCCGCCGAACTGGCAGGCGCCGCGGAATACGCTCTTGGTGCCTGCGGTGTCGGAGACGGCGCCGATCAGATAGTCATACTCATTGCCCATAACGCCGCCGGAGAAGAATGCAAATTCCTCCTGCTCCGCTGAGGGATAGGTGTCCATGACATACTGCGAGCCTGCAACCGAAGCAAGGGAGTTGTAGCTGATGAGCACGCGCACCTTGGGATTCTCGGTCAGCACACCCGCAACCACGGTGCGGTTGTCGCCGGCGATATCCATCTCGGTGCAGCTTGTGTCATAGCTCTGCACCCGGGAGGCGATCATCTCGCAGTAGACGGGGTTTTCTATGCGCTCCGCCTCGCTGACGACCTCACCCATGCGCGTCACATACTCGCCCTTGGCATTTTTCAGCCACGGCTCGAGGATCTGCGCTTCGCCGAGGCAGCGGAGCTTTGCGTCTTCGGAGACGGTGGAGGACAGGAACGCGACCTCCCAGTCGCCGTTCGGGTCCATATGCTCTTCCACCCATGTCTTGCACACGGAAGCCACATACATGCCGATCATGTACTCATCGTCGCTGGAAACGGCGTCATAGGCATCCTCGCTGATGGTGCCCGTGCCGCCGGAGATGACGACCTTGATGCCTGCCTCACGGGCGGACAGCAGACTGTCCTCCAGCACTTCGATCTCGCAGGGCAGCACAACGATCATTTCCGCGCCCATGAGAATAAAATTTTCCAGCTGCGCCTTTTGGTTGGAGGCACTGTCGTCTGCGGAAGCGACCTGCACCTCATAGCCCAGCGGCGCAAAGGTCTCTATCAGGGCTTCTTCCTGTAGCACGGAGATTGAGCTGGATTTGTTCTGCATACATACGCCGATGAGCTTGCTGCCCTCTTCTTCCTCCTGCTTGCAGCCTGCAAAGCAGCTGATAACCAGCAAAAGGACAAGGAAAAGACTTACGAACTTTTTCATTTGTTGTTTCCTCCTCAGTAATTCATACAAAATTTTTCCCAATACTTGCCAACCGCTCGTCTATCTTGCACAATCATTTTATCATCTCCTTTCGTCAAAAAACACCGCCCTTTCCGCATTTGTTATTCAATTATTTTGAAATAATTCTGTGATCGTGTCGATATTCTTTTCAATAATTTCCATATTGACAGAAATCATTCCAAAATTTATAATTATATTAATGGATGCGGTACATATTCCCGTTATTTCATTATTCTAAATT
>CAMAEX010000023.1:0-13642 GCA_945832065.1 uncultured Clostridia bacterium
TCAACGGCGTTTTGGAGACCGCCCGCGCCGACAAGCGCATCGGCAAGGCGCTGGAAGCCCATGTCGCCCTGTATCCGACGGACGAGACTGCAAAGACCTGCCTTGAGACGGTCAAGGACATGAATCTTGCGGAGCTGTTCATCGTCTCGGATGTACTGCTCGAAAGCGAGAAGCCGCAGGAAGCAAGCGTCTGCGCCCATGGAGAGAACTTCCCCGGCATGCTGATCGAGGTCCGCAACGCCGAGGGCGTCAAGTGCCCGCGCTGCTGGATGCACTCGACTGAGGCGAACGACGAAGGACTCTGCCCGCGCTGCGCGGCAGTTGTCGCGGAGATGGATCTCGGCGAATGACGGTGCTTCTTGCCGTCGCGGCAGGTCTTGCGGCGCTGCTCCTCGGACGCGCCGCCGTGAGCGCGGTCAATCTGCGGAAAAACCGCAGGGTCGTGGCAGAAGGACTTCTCCTCGACCAGCGCGCCGCGCCGTGTTCCGCGTTGCGTTACGGCTGTTTCCGCGCAAGCTATAACGGCTGCGGAGTCGTTGCGACCTATAATGCGGCGCGGCTCCTCGGTATGAGCGTCCACCCGGCAGAGATCGTCCGCAGCTTTGAGCTGCGCGGCGCATTGCTGTTTGGGGCGTTCGGGACGCTCCCCTTTGCCCCGCGCCGCTTTCTGCGCAAACGCGGCTGCAGGGTCATAACGAGCCGACGACAAAAGGACTTTGACCGCCTTGCAAAGCTGCACAAGGTGTCGATCCTGTGGTATTTCCACCGCCGTGGGGCGCATTTTGCCGCGATCCGATGGGACGGTACCGGTTTTGTCGGATACAATGTCTTTTCCGACAAAGGCACACCCGTCCTGCTCGGCGCGTCGCTGTCTGACTTCCTGCAAAAGCGCCGCTATTTCCTTCCGCTGCTGTTTTGTGTTGATCCGCGCTCGAATAGAATATGATCTGCGAGGATTCGGCAGGTTTTTCCCCCTTCGGAGGCGTATGCTTTCGAGGGGGGATTTTTATGAAGCATGAGAAGCGATATTTTCTGTTTGCATGTTTGGGCGCGATCATCGGCGGCAGTGCGCTGCATTTTCTCTATACCGCGCTGCCAAATCCGCTGACGGCATTGATCGCGCCGGTCAATGAGAGTGTTTGGGAGCATCTGAAGCTGCTGTATTATCCGACGCTGCTGACGGCATATCTGCTCTCAAAATGCACCATGGAGCGTCAGCGCCTTTGGAGCGGGTTCCTGATCGCGGTGCTTGCTATGCCGCTGTTTCTTGTGGGTGTATATTATCTGCTCGTCTGCGGCTTTGGGGTGGAGGGATTGCTTGCGGATATCGGGCTGTATGTTGTTACGATGGCGGGCGGCTTCACGCTTGCCTATGTGTTTTACCGCAAGGAGGCTGCCGTGCGTGGGGCGGGTGTGCTGGCAATGCTTGTGATCTTATACGGCGCGTTTTTGATCGTTTTCTCGTTTGCCGCGCCCCATCTCGGCATTTTTCTTCCGCCGCAATAAGTTTGTACGCACGAGCCGAAACTGCAGTTGTAGGGGCGGCTATCAGCCGCCCGTCGGTACGAACAAACATTTCGGTATTTCCTGCACGCTGGCGGCTGATAGCCGCCCCTACGACATGGAGGAGAGATATATAAAAAATCTCCCCTCGTTCGGAGGGGAGATGGTGGTTATTCTCGAATTAAGGGCATACTCATGCAGCGGGGGCCGCCTCTGCCCCGGCTCAGCTCGCCGCTGGGGATTTTTAAGACGGTGATTCCCTCCGCCTCCATCAGCGCGTTGGTGACATAGTTACGGTCGTATGCGATCACCGTGCCGGGGCGAATGCACAGGGCGTTCGAGCCGTCGTTCCACTGCTCGCGCTGCGCCGCGATCTGGTCGCCGCCGCCGCAGCGCAGTAAGGTCACCTGTTCTGCGCCGACCGCGTCGGCAAGGACCTTTTCAATCGGGGCGTCCAAACGCCGCGCCTTCGGTGTCCCATGGGCACCCGGTGTCAGCTCGAAGATCTGCAAAGAGTCTAAAATGGTCGGATGGATCAGGAACTTGTCCGCGTCGATCTGCGTCAGCACGGTATCCAGATGCATAAAGGCGCGGCGGCTCGGGATATCAAATGCCAATACCCGCCGGATCTGTGCCGTCTCGTCGCGGAAGATGTTATTGGCCAGCCGCTCGACCGCCTCGGGCATCGTGCGTTGGGAAATGCCGACGGCGATGGTCTCGGCGCTCAGGTTGAGAATGTCGCCCCCCTCTAAGCTGAAAGGCTCCTCCGGCGTATAATAAAACGGTACCTTCCCCGCGTAATCAGGGTGGTAATGCAGGATATAGTCGCTGTAGATCGTCTCGCGGTTGCGGGTGTCGGAGTACATATGGTGCAGGGAGACGCCGTGCCCGATGCTGGCAAAGGGGTCGCGCGTGAAATAGAGGTTCGGAATGGGGTCGAGAACAAAATGGGTGCGGTCGCTGCGCAACGCGGCAAGAGAGGCGGCGCCGCGGATAGGCAGCTCGTCAAAGCAAACGCCGGACATTGTCTTATGCACCAGCTCGGCAGCGTTGCGGGAGGCAAGCAGCACCTCTGTGAGCGGTTCGCGGTAGCTGTCGGCGACGGGGCCGCTGCGATGGATGAAATCCGCGACGAACTGCTCCTGCAAAGCCTTGCTCTTGGCTAAGGTCTGCGCGGTCAGCGCACTCAGGTAGACGACCTCCACGCCGTTGTTGCGCAGGGTTTGGGCAAAGGCATCATGCTCCGCCTGCGCACCGAGGAGATACGGGATGTCGTCAAACAGGAGCTGCTGGAGGGAGTTCGGCACAAGCTGCTCCAGCTCGCTGCCGGGGCGCTGCAAAAGTACCTTTTTCAGCGGTCGGACTTCACTTCTAACATGGATAGACATGGTGTTCTCCCCTTATTTGTATTCGGTGTCGAAATGAAAACATTTCATTAAGTGTATCATACTTTCTACGGAAAGGCAATCACAATTCGGCGCTTTCCGGAGAGGATTTTAGTGATATTGCTTCGCATTGATATTTGCTGAAGCTGTTTTGGGTCATGGGAGCGGAGCGCCGAGGACGGCATCGGGGAGGAGGGCTTCGATTTTAACACGGCGGAGGGTATTCTGCTCCATCGGTGCGCGGACGCAGACCTTTACGCCGTTCGGCGCGTGTCCGGTGGAAAATTCGCCTTCCGGCTGCTCAAACAGCACCTCCTGCACCGTGCCGATGAGGGCGCGGTCGTAGCGCTCCCGCAGCGCTGTGGCGATCTGCCCCGCTTTTGCAGCCCGTTCTGTCTTGACTGCCTTCGGGATCTGATCGGGCATGGCATCGGCAGGGGTGCCCGCGCGGCGGGAATAGGGGAAAATGTGCATCGCTGCGAAGCCGCATTTTTCGGCGAATGCCAAGGATTCCTCCAGCTCTGCCTCCGTCTCGCCGGGGAAGCCGACGATGAGGTCTGTCGTCACCGCGCAGCCGGGGAAAGCGTCGTTCAGCAGTCGCACGCTTTCATAATAGCGGGCGGTGTCATATTTGCGGTGCATCCGTTTTAACACCGTGTCGCTGCCGCTTTGCAGGCTGAGATGGAACTGCGGGCAGAGGTTCGGCAGTATGGACAGGCGCTTGCAGAATTCCTCGTCCACCACTCTCGGTTCGAGCGACCCAAGGCGGATGCGCAGCGTGGGTACGGCAAGGCAGAGCGCTTCGGCAAGCTCGACAAAGCGGCTGCCGCCCTTAAAATCCCAGCCCCACGAGGCGATCTCGATGCCTGTGACCACGATCTCACGGTAGCCTGCCGCAGCCAGCGCCTTGGCTTGCTCCACCGCCTCCGCAAGGGGCAGAGAGCGGACGGGACCGCGGGCATAGGGAATGATGCAGTAGGTGCAGAAATTGTTACAGCCGTCCTGCACCTTGAGCATGGCGCGGGTGCGCTCAAACAGACCTCCTGCGGGCAGAACCTCATAACTGCGCCGCCGCAGTGCCTCATCCACGGAGACGAGGGGCTTGCGCTCCTTCTGTGCGCACGCCTGCAAAAGAAGCTGCACGAATTCCTCTCTGCCGCCGTTGCCGCTGATGACATCCACGCCCATCTCCCGCACTGCGTCGGTGCTGACCTGCGCATAGCAGCCGCATACGCCGAGTACCGCGTCGGGATGCTCACGGCGCAGACGGTGGATCAGTGTGCGATTCTTCCGATCCGCGACCGCAGTGACGGTGCAGGTGTTGACGATCAAGGCGTCACTCTCCGCTTCCGGCGCGAGGGTGTGCCCCAATGCGATGAGCTGCTGCTCCATCGCCTGTGTTTCGTACTGGTTGACCTTACAGCCAAGGGTAAAACAATGAAATTTCATATATTATCTCCAAAAATCCTTTATAAAAGCTTTGAAAAATTGAACAAAAGATGCATTGCAATTTTGTGCAAAAGGACAGTATAATGTGCATGTTATTATTTTAACAGGGTTTAGAGAAAAAGTACAGCCCAAACTTGCGCGAAAAGCGATTTGGGCTGCCCTGCGCCGCAGAGGCAGAAGGAGAACATGTATGACTGTAAGATTCGAGTCGCTGGGTGATGTCAAGGAATTTGTTGGGCTTGCGACCTTACAGCCCTATGCCGTACAGGTACAGGACGGCGACCGCATGGTGAACGCAAAGAGCTTCATGGAGATGTTCACCATTAATTTTACGCAGCCGCTGCTCGTCGAGGTCGCCGGGAAGGAAAACGAAGCGGATTTTGCCCGCGCAGCAAAGCGGTTCCTCGTCTGATACTAAAAACCGATTAAAATATTCATTTCAATCGGTTTTCAACGCCGTTCCGGCGTTGCATTTTCGCGATGATAAGGTAAGCATCGCGAAAATATGTCTCGTACCAATCACGGTATCGCAATTAAAATGTGCGTTGCACATTTTAATTGGTGATTGGTATGAGCTTATCATTTCCACGGGCTGACATTTTTCATAGAACACATATTACGCCCCTTCGCTTCATACGCTTGTACTGCGATGAAGCGGAGGGGATTTTTTATGAAACAACGAATTTTGTCTGTTCTTTTGGCATTGGCACTGATGATTTGCGTGCTGCCTGCGGCGAAGGCGGAGGGGGTGGAGATCGCCGCGCCGTCCGCGATTTTGATGGACGCGGCGACGGGAACGATCCTCTATGAAAAAAATGCCCACGAACGATTGGCGCCTGCCTCGGTGACGAAGGTCATGACCCTGCTTTTGGTCATGGAGGCGCTGGACAGCGGGCGCATTTCATGGGACGATATGGTCACCGCTTCCGAGACGGCGGCGGGAAAGGGCGGCAGTCAGGTCTATTTGGAGGTCGGCGAGCAGATGAGCATGGACGAAATGCTGAAGTCCGTCGTGGTCAGCTCCGCCAATGACTGCGCCACCGCCCTTGCGGAGCATGTGGCGGGCAGCGAGGCGGCGTTCGTGGAGATGATGAACGCCCGCGCGGCGGAGTTAGGGTTGGAGGACACGCATTTTGTCAACTGTACCGGTCTGGACGACGAGCCGAACGCCGCCGAGCATCTGACCAGCGCCTATGACATTGCGTTGATGTCGCGGGAGCTTTTGAAGCACGACGAGATCCGAAAGTACACGACCATTTGGATGGACACGGTGCGCGATGGGCAATTCGGGCTGTCGAACACCAACAAGCTCGTGCGCTTTTATCAGGGGACGACGGGGCTGAAAACGGGCTACACCAAGGCGGCGGGTCACTGCCTCTCCGCTTCCGCGCAGCGGGACGGCATCGAGCTGATCGCGGTGGTGCTGCATTGCGAAAGCTCCTCCGACCGGTTCCAGTCGGCAAAAGCGCTGCTCGACTACGGCTTTGCCAATTACGCCCTTGTCAGCGCGGAGATGCCGGAGGTACCGGAGCCGATCCGGGTAAAGCTCGGCACGCAGAGCCTTGTGACACCCGTTTTGCAGGACTCCGCGCCGATTTTGATTGAAAAAGGCGAGCAGGCGCGGGTGACAAAGACGGTCACGCTGCCGGAGGAGGTGACCGCTCCGATCGCGGCGGGGCAGCAGGTCGGCACGCTGACCATTGCCACGGATACACGCACGCTGGCGGAAATTCCGATCGTCTCGCCGGTAGCAATTGAGCGCCTGACCCTATGGGAGCTGACCGTACAGCTTTTAAGGCGGACTTGTATGGGAAGCTGAGACGGTGTCGGCTAATGGGAACGGCATGCAGACGAAAAAACGAAGCAGGCGGGGTGCCTGCTTCGTTTGTTATGATCACATATCGAAGGGTTCCATGCTGAGGACGGGGTGACCGACTTCGCTCAGGAAGGCGAGCAGCTCCTCGGGATCCTCGGTGCAGACGGTTTCGTCCGCGATCATGTCGGTGAAGTTATCCACATCGTACAGCTCTTTCGCCGTCGCGTCGAGCTTCTCGCGCATCTGCTCCTTGAGATCCTTCGGCAGCCAGACGATACGGCCGGGACCGCCTTCGGCGGCAATGAACTTCTTCGAGGCGATGAAGTGCTTGCCGTGGCCCATGAAGCCCGGAGTCTGCACGCCGCCGCCGGTCATGGAAGCCATCTCGGAGAAGGTCATGCCCAGCGGAGTCATGCCCGCGTGCTCACGGCAGGTGATGACCACGCCCATGGAGCAGGGCTCGACGCCGCAGATGCATTCGAAGCAGCCGCAGGAGGTCATCGGATCCTGGAAGAGGGAGTAGAGCGTGACATGCTCCAGAGCGCCGTGGGAGTACTTGTTGACCGCCTCATCGACGTCCTCGTAAGCGCCCAGACGTTCGTCCGTGCACTTTTCCTTGGTGACGACCTGGCACGGACCCTGCGGGTCAAGCTCGTTGGTCGCCTTCGCGTCCAGCCAGGAAACGGCACCGCACAGACCGAGACGCTCGGGCGTGACGATGCAGACATGGCTCGGGGAGAACGCCTGACACATGATGCAGGAATAGAACACGGGCACGGATTCGTCGGTCATGGAGGACAGACGCTCGTCGCGCTTGTCGAAGATCTCGTTCGCGGCGGCACGGAGCGCCTTGTTCGGCTCGTCACCGACGACGATCTTGACCTGACACTTATCCACGACGGTGTCAAACTCGCTCTTGATCTTGGCGTAGAGAACCTCGCCGATGTGCTTGAAGCGGAAGCCCGCCTCATAGTCCGCCTTGCTCACGCGGATGCGGATCATGTCGCGCTGACCGGTGTGCATGACACCCTCGACGCAGTTGAGGAACTGGTGGATCTTACGCTCAAAGACCGGCTCAAAGTCGGGCTGCATCGCCTTGCCCGCGACCTCGACGGTGTAGGACAGGGAGATCTTGCTGCCGACGGGGATCTCGTCCATCTCGGGCCCGTCCACGATGATCTTGTGATCTTCGATCTCGGAGGCTTCCTTGGTAACGACCAGCTCGAAGCAGTCCTTGCGGGAGCCGTCGACCTCGACCTGCATATCGCCCTTACGGATGATCTCGCCCTCGAAGGCGGAGGAGAAGGAGACGGGAATGTCGATGTTCGTGACCTTGAGCTTGATGCCGCGCGCCTCGATGGAGGTGTCGATCCAGTCACGGGTGTTTTCATTGATGATGAGGGACTTCGGAACCGCCCACATATCGTTCGTGTCGTTGGTGATGACGGGGAAGCCCATCTTGATCGCGCCCGCGCCGCAGGCGACGGTGATGTCATTGACCGGCGCGTAGGCGTTGACCATGGCGTTGATGCGGTCGAAGGTGTAGCGGTGGAAGCCGTCGGCGTCGCCGGGCTGGATAGCGCCGAAGATGAACGCCGCACGGACGACGAGGGAGATGATATGTCCGACTGCCCAAAT
This sequence comes from uncultured Clostridia bacterium, assembly GCA_945832065.1. Taxonomy (GTDB): domain Bacteria; phylum Bacillota; class Clostridia; order Oscillospirales; family Oscillospiraceae; genus JAZOXB01. Next base: position 7,792 of record CAMAEX010000023.1, read on the forward strand.
GTCGTTGCCCACCGGCACGACACGGACGCCGAAGTTCATTTTATAGTCCTTCTCGACGAGTTGATCAATGATGCCGCCGATGAGGAAGACAAAGATACCGCGGGACTGATAGCCCTTGACGGTCTCAACGGCTTCTTCCGCCGTGGGAGCTGCGCCGATCATAACGACGAAGCCGGGGATGTCGCCGGTGACGAGCGGGACGCCCAGCTCACGGACCTCCGCGTCCGTAAAGTGGCCGTGGTAGACAGTGCCGTCGTAAGGCGCGGCGCTGCGGGCGTATTTGCACGCCTCAATGACCTCGGCGGCGATGGCGGTGCCGATGCCGGAGGAGAAGATGGAGGCGGTGCGGTTTTCGCGCGTCATCAGCGCGCGGATATCGGTCATTGCATCCTTCAGCTCGCCGAGGGTGGTGACCTTCTTGCCGATGTAAGCGTAGATGCAGGCGAGGTAGTAAGCGGTGGAGGGCATGGTCAGGGGAGCGGCTTCGCCCAGCTCCGCGATGACGGCTTCCAGCTCCGCTTCCGCCTTGCTGAGCATTTCGTCGGAGCCGCGGAATACGCGTTCAAAAAGTGCCATTATCGTTTCATCCTTTCAGATCTGTTTTAAGAAAAGGGGGCTGTTTGTCATTGCGAAACCAGTGCGCACACTGGTTGTGGCAATCTCAGCTTTAGATTGCCGCGTCGCTGTGCTCCTCGCAATGACAGGAGGAGTAGCCTGTTATGTCATTGTGAGACCAGTGCGCACATTACCCGCAAGGGGTACGCCGCATCCGTAGCGCTCCTTCGTCGCGAACGGCTGCGCAGTGGTCGTGGCAATCTATGGCTGTAGATTTGTAAGCACTTGGCAGTGCCAGCACGAGATTGCCGCGTCGCTGCGCTCCTCGCAATGACATGGGAGGGTAGCTTGCTGTGGCAATCCAAAACGCAGATCACATTGCGTCTAATTTGGCTTTGATGGCGCGGATCTCTTCCAGCGCGGTGGGGGAGCAGTCGTAGGGGGACAAGCCCCTGCGGTCGGCGTCGATGACCTCGGCGTTGTAGCTGACAAAGCCCAAAAGGTCTTCTTCCGGGATGCGCTCCCTGATAAACGCGCGGTCGGAATCGTCGCGGATCTTATTGGCGACGACGCGCACCTTGGTGATGCCGATGTCGCGGGCGAGCTGCTTGATGCGGGTGTAGGTCTGCACGGAGCGCGCACCCGGCTCGAGCACGACGATGAACTGATCCATGCAGCTTGCCGTGCCCCGTCCGAGGTGCTCCAAGCCCGCTTCCATGTCCATGATGACCACATCGTCCTTGCGGAAGACGAGGCTGGACAAAATCGCCTTGAGCATCACATGCTCGGGGCAGACGCAGCCGGTTCCGCCCACATCCACCGTACCCATGACGAGCAGCTTCACGCCGTTAATGTCGCGGGAGAGCTTGTCGGGCAGATCGGAGACCTCGGGGTTGAGCTTGTAGAAGGTGTTGCTTTCGTTCGCGCCGGTGCGCTCCTTGGCAAGCTGCTTCATCTTTGACACGGGGACGATGGAGTTGACCTCCTCCTCTGTCATGCCCAGCGCCAAGCCCAAATTCGCGTCCGGATCGACGTCGGCAGCCAAGACCTGTCTGCCTTCGTCGGCGTAGAGTCTTGCGAGCGTGGCGGCAAGGGTGGTCTTTCCGACGCCGCCCTTGCCCGTGATGGCGACCTTCATATCAGATGCCCAAAGCGGCGCGCTTCTGTTCGATGCGCTCGATCATCAGATCGCCAAGCTTCTCGATGTCCAGCTCGACGGTGTAGTTTGCCTCGACCCAATCCTTCACGCCGTGTTCACCCTGCAGCAGGGCGGTGACTTCTTCGCTGCCCTTGGTGTAGGGATCGACACCGAGGAAGGTGTCAATGCCGGTGGCGACAACATAGTTGCCGATAGAGACGGCCTTTTCGCTCATCCACTCCGGCGCACAGCCGACGACGGGGACCTGCGAAATGTTGACGCCCCAGTCCTTCGCGATGTCGGAGGCGAGGATCATCATGCGGGAGATATCGACGCAGGAGCCCATATGCAGCACGGGCGGGATATCGACCAGCTCACAGACACGCTTCAGACCCTCGCCGCAAAGCTCCTTGGCAGCCTTGTCCATCAGACCTGCCTTGGCAGCCGCCTGCGCGGAGCAGCCGGAGACGATGAGGATGATGTCGTTCTTGATGAGCTTCTTCATCAGTTCGATGTGCGCGGTATCGGGGCGCACCTTGGGGTTGTTGCAGCCGACCATCGCCACAGCGCCGCGCAGGACGCCGGACTTGACGACATCGACCAGCGGTTTTGTCGTGCCGGTGACGTCAACATGGCTGTTTGTTACGCCGTCGAGGCAGCCCTTGATCGCTTCAACAGAGTAGCCGACGGTCGCCTTGGTCTTGAGCTGCGGGATGTTGACCATGCTCTGGTCGCGGTTCTTAAAGTTCTCGATTGCCATCTTCACGATCGCCTTGGCGTTCTCGCCTGCGTTTTCGGAGCTGAAGCGGATGAACTCGGAGTCCGGCATACGCGCGATCGGGGAGGTGGTGATGAATTTCGTATGGAAGCACTTGGACAGGGGCCCCAGTGCGGGGAAGATGCACTGCACGTCCACGACGATGGCTTCGCAGGCGCCGGTCAGAACCACGTTCTCCTGGTTCAGGTAGTTACCGGCCATGGGGATGCCGTGACGCATGGCGACCTCGTTGGAGGTGCAGCAGACACCGGCGATATTGATGCCCTTTGCGCCCATGGACTTGGCATAGGCGACCATCTCGGGGTCGTTGGCATAGAAGACGATCATCTCGGACAGGGAGGGGTCATGACCGTGGACGATGATATTGACCATGTCCTTTTCCATGACGCCGATGTTGGCGGTGGTGTCTACGGGCTTCGGCGTGCCGAAGAGGACATCGGAGAACTCCGTGCCCATCATTGAGCCGCCCCAGCCGTCGGACAGACCGGCGCGCAGGGACTGACGGATCAGCGCTTCGGGCAGGGACGAGCAGCCCATGTGGGTCATGTGCAGCGACTGGGAGACCTCGCGGTCAATGGCGCGGGGGGCGATCTCCGCCTTTTCCCACAGCTCCTGTGTGTGCTCCGGGGCACGCTTCAGGAAGCGCTGTGTGCCGAAGGGCTTGCCGTATTCCATCAGACCGGTTTCGGCGACCTCGTGCGCAAGGTCGTAAATGTCCCTGCCCTCGGTCTCGATGCCCCACTCGGTGGCGATGCGCTTCAGCTTTTCGGGATCCTTCACGGTGTAGTTGCCGCCTTCGCGGGTCCGGTAAAGGGTGTGACAGATCTCACGACCGTGGTCGGAGTGTGTTGCTGCGCCGCCTGCGGTGAAGCGCAGGTAGTTTCGGGCGACGATGCCGTGGACATCGCAGCCGCAGATGCCTCTCGGCGCCTTCGGGGTGATGCGGCACGGACCCATCGAGCAGATACGGCAGCAGGTGCCCGCTTCGCCGAAGCCGCAGTGCGGGGTCTGGTTCTTCACGCGCTGCTGCCAGCTGTCCGCGCCGACCTTCTTGCCGTTTTCCAGAAGGGAGGCGGTTGCTTCCTCCATCTGTTCGACCGTGATGTAGCGTTCTTGGCTCATAGTAGATTCATTCCTCCTGTTTTGTTTTGAGGCACAAAAAATGCACGATGCGAAAGGCATCGTTATATGAAAGCGCTTCCATCCCGCCGGGGACGGCACGCTTCCGCATGGGCAGTACGCCCAAATTAACCGATATGATTTTATCAATAATGGACTCTGATGTCAATGCTTATTTCGGAAAAAGCGACCTTTTTTGCACAATCATACGGGAAAAAGATCATCCCCCCTGCGGGGATGAAAAATTCCGGCAGAACGAGTTCCCGTTCCCGGCGTATTGACATTTTTCGCCCGGAAAACTATACTATATAAGTTAGGAATAAACGGTGAATCGCAAGGCACACGCCTTCTGCGCCGCAGGGGCGGCTATCAGCCGCCCGTGTGCAGGCAGTTGGTATTTCATATGGATTGTGCTTCGCCGCTTGGGGCGTTGCTGTTTTTACAGCCGTATATGCGCTCGATCATTCCGGTCCCGGGCGGCTAATAGCCGCCCCTACAAGCGTTAGCGTGATTTTAGACGGGGCGATTTTTGGGGTTTTTGGAGGTTCTTATGAAGCAAGTCAGTGTCTGCGGGCGGCGGGTGCGAGGGTTTTTCCGAGATAGGCGGAGCCGCGCCTGCTTTCTTGGGACGGCGCTGTTTGGGGCGCTGTCTTATCTCTATCTTTTTACCAATCTGGTCAATAATAATGATATGATCGCCTGCACGCCCTGGGGCTACGGTACCGGTCTTTCCTCCGGGCGCTGGATGCTCTATGCGCTTGCCGCAGTCGTTGAACGCGTTTGGGGACTTTGGAATGTGCCGATGTTCAACGGACTGCTTGCACTGCTGCTGCTCGGGCTTACCTCGGCGGTTCTGGTGCGGCTTTTCGGGATGCAAAGCAAAAAGCTCTGCTTCTGCCTCGCGGCGATTACCGCGTCCGCCGCGCCCATCGCAAGCATGATGCTGTTTACCTTTACGGTGCATTATTATATGCTTGCGCTGCTGCTGCTGGTATGCGGCGCGTATCTGCTGACGAAGCGGGGAGGACTGCGCTTTGCCTCGGCGGTCGTGCTGTTTGCCTGCGCCATCGGCATCTATCAGGCGTATTTGCCCTTTCTGGCGGCGGTTTTGCTGCTGCGGCTGATCTACCTTTCCCTGCAGCCCGGCACGCAGGGAAAGCCGCTGCTTCTGACCGCGCTGAAATTCCTTGCCGCCTTAGTGCTTGCGTATGTGCTTTATTTGGGCGTTCTGCAAGTGTTTCTGCTTGCGACGCACACACAGTTGAGCAGCTATCAGAACATCGACCGAATGGGCGTTCTGCGGCTGTCCGCGCTGCCGTCCTTGATGAAAAACGCCTATGTACATTTCTTCCTGCTGCCGCTGCAGAACTACCATTACTTCAACGCAACCGGCGTAGTGCGGCTGGCGATCCTGCTTTGCTTTGTGTTTTCCGCAGTGCTGCTGCTGCGCTGCCGCTGCGAGAAGGGGACGAAGCTGCTGCTGTGCCTGTTTTTGCTGCTGCTTCCGCTGGCGGCGAACGCCATTGAGGTGATCGCGCCGGAGAGCGCCCTGTGTACGCGCATGACACCGGGATTGCTTTCCGTATTCTATCTGCCGCTGCTGCTGGCAGGACAGGCGCAATTTACACGCCCGCGCCTTCACCGTCTGCTCCCTGCTGCCCTTGCGGCGATGCTGCTCGTCACCTCGCTCAACTATGCGTGGCAGAGCAACGGCAATGACATCTCTGTCTCCTATGCCAACCAAAAGGCGGAAAACTATTTTGCGACCATGCTGACACGCGCCCGCTCGTTGGAGGGATACCGGGAGGATATGCGGATCGTCTTTGTCGGAAAGACCATTCAAGACGCGGCGTTCTACGACAACTGGAACGGTTCGCCCTTTGGGTTTTCCGCTCGGACCAGCGCGGACGAGCAGATCAACGAATACAGCCGCAGCGCCTTCATTGTGAATTACCTCGGCATTTATTTCCGCGACATTACGCCGGAGGAGGAGACGCGCTATGCGGAGGTGATTGCCGAGATGGAGACTTACCCCAACGACGGCTCCCTGTGCATTGCGGACGACCTCGTACTGATCCGCTTGGAGTGATGCCGCTGTATCAAAGGCGGCACGGGCGGGGAGAATATATGCGGGGTACATCCGTCACTCTCGTTCCGCACCATAATAAAGGAAACAGCCAATGTAGGGCGGGGACATGTCCCCGCCGCAGACTGTCAAAAAACTACAGCTTTGTCATTGCGAGACCCCGAAGGGGTCGTGG
>CAMAEX010000024.1:0-13596 GCA_945832065.1 uncultured Clostridia bacterium
TTTCCCTTATAATGTGCGTATATGGATGGACCTTTTATTCCCACAGCTTCTGCAACTAAATCAATGGATGTCTGGTCATATCCCTTTTCAGAAAATAAATCAAGCGCTGCGAAAAGTATTCTGTCCTTTGTTTTTATCTTTTTCATTTCGTTTCTCCAATCTTTGTATTCTAATAGTCGTTAGGGATATTATACCTAATATCCGTTAGGAAGTCAATATGTCATGAAAACGAATCACAGTAATCTTTCGTCCTTGTTGTTCAATATGAACGATACGAGAAAAAGGCATCCAGCAAAACTGCCAGATGCCCCTCTCAAATCGTGTTTCTACATATTAAATAGTAATCTCTATCCCACCCCGGAAGACTACCGTGCTACTTTTCTCATCTATGCGGATGTGATCCACCAAACCGCCCCACAGTTCTTCCCGGAATTCTGTCTGCTTTCCCGTCAAATCTTCCAGCTTGTTGATGAAGTTCGTGAGAATTTCCCTCGTGTCATTCTTCTCTTAGATGAGAGCCTCCAGTTCCAAAATGCGGCTCCGGGTATCCTCTCATATCCATATTCTGTTTACGCTTCCACCTCCATCTGAAGCCCGGATTTCAGCTCCACCACGATCTTTTCATCGTAAATTGTAATCTTCTCCACAAGCCTCCTGGTAATGACATCGCTGTACTCTGTTATCGGCGATATCATAAATGTTTTGATACAGGGTTTTTATCCTGTCCGTATCATTCAGACAGGCGTTTACGAGTTCAAAGCCGAGAGGGTTGACAGTGTCGTCAGCAAGCCCTTTCTGGAACCCCAGGATATCATATTTTGATACAAGGAATTTACTCAGTCCAAACAGATATTCAAACGCATTAACCTCTTTTGAGGAGCGCATCTTCTCACGGTCGTATCCGTGAATCACAAAGCCGTCTTCCACAAAAGCGTCATATTTCTTAATCGCGCACTCCACGATTGCAGTATTCGACACTTTGAAGCGTTTGTTCACCGGCCACGCGGCGGCATAGACTTCGTACTGGTCGAGAGGGGTACCCTGGGAGTTGATGCGGTCGAAAATCTCCGGCAGGTTTTCCTCCTCGCCGTGATAAACAATTACTGGGATTACTGTCGAGGCAATCTGATCATACAGCGCCTGCCGCTCTTCAAAGAACTGCGCGATAACATCGATTAGTGCGCCTATGGGCGTTGCGCCGGCGTTAAATCTGTCCGCTATATCCTTTGCCGGCTTATAATACTGAAGATTTTTAAATGACTTCTGCTTTTTTATAAAATCCGTCAGAATTGAACGCACCACATTATAGTTTGCCGACACGTTTGCATTTACGATTTGAAGTACGCTCTGGCAGAAATCATCGGAAATGTTGCTGTCATAGAAGAACTCGGTAGGGTTCGTCATGTACTTTTTTATACATTTCTACACTCATCTGCATTAAACTGTCTTTGCGAAAAATCGGTATTATACTGTATCTAATAATCCGGAATCAATCTCCCAGCTATCAAAAAACAACCTCGGGAAATCTAAATGAGCCAACACTTGGAAACCGCCAAGCTCGATAGTCTTTAACATTATGTTGTAGTATTCATCTAGTGCTTCTGTAACTGGCAGGTTCCTCGCTCCCGGAAATGCCGCATTGTTGCAATGATGGATTCCTGCCGTAATACAATCGAATGGATAGGCGCAGTATTTAGCGAACTCATGTGGAAACAGATGTGGCTCAGAAAATTCGATCCCACTAAGTAAGGTTAATGAACTATACTTCTTCCGCAAACGATTGATTTCGCAAAAGTAATCGTCAACAACAAAGTTTTGAGTTCTATTATCCTTAATGATAGACAGGTTTTTTTCCATAGAATTGAAATCCACATGCTCGGTGAAGCAGATTATCCTAGAACCCGTTTTTTCTGCAGTCAAACAGTATTCTTCCATTGTAGACGTTCCGTCTATCGAAAATTTAGAATGAACGTGCATATCCGCAAATAATTTCATATCATGCCTCTCTCATATAAATCACGGGTAATATCAAAGGCAATAGATGCTTTAATGGTGTTAGTCCTTTCTTCGTTCACGCATTTTGCTGGTTTTATTTCTGCTGGAATTATCTCTTGAACTGCATGAACTATTTTTTTTCGTCGAGCCACTGGTTTTTTTAGAAACATTAGAAGAATCAGTTCGGCGATTCAATTTGCTTACGAGTTGTCCGCACGCAGCTTTTATACTCCCACCGCGAGATTCTCTTATTTTCACAGTCAGTCCAACATCATTTAGTTTATCACGAAAAGCGACTAATTCTTGCTTATTAGGTCGTCTGACCACCTTACAATCAGTTTCGTTGTATTGAAGAAGATTTATAAGAACATTCTTGCCACGAAACCATCTTCCCAACTGTTTTACATCGCTTAAGCGATCATTCAAGCCTGGAATTAATAAATACGCTATGGTAACAGTACGATTGTGTCTCTCAGAATACGAAAGCGTTGACTGGACAACCTCCTCGATATCATAGCCCTTCATATGGGGCATAATATAGTTTCTTGTACGTTGATTTGTTGCATGCAAAGATAATGTGAGCTGGATTTTCAAATGCTCTTCCCTAATTTTTTTCATTTGGGGTAAAGGACCAGAGGTTGAGATGGTAATCCCGTCCGTTGGAAAGTTCAGACCTTTCCGATCTCTAAGAATATGAATCGCTTTAATCACATTGTCGTAATTAAACAGCGGTTCACCCATTCCCATAAATACAATCCGGTTTACTTTTCCGCTCACCAAAACAACCTGCTGAACTATTTCAGATGGGGTAAGATTCCTAATAAAACCGTTTTTACCAGAGGCACAAAAAATGCATCCGACAGGGCATCCAATCATGGTGCTTACACAAACGGTTGTGCCTGTCTTTCGTTTAATGCTGACGGTTTCTATACAGTAACCGTCAGACAATTCAAATGCATACTTTTGGGTGTCGGGACCGCGAAAGACTTCCTTAATCCTTATCGTGCTTTGCTTTTTTCCATTTGGGCCTGAATAAAGATTATGATAGAGTTTATCTGCTTGTTCTTCTCCAATTGTTTCTGCTACTTCAGAATATGTGAATCCATAAGGATCGCTATAAATATCTTCGAGTTGAAGATGAAGCTTGGTTCCCACGATAATCTACCTCCAATTAATCGTAATAGCTATTTATTGAGCCAAAAGAAATCAGTGTTCTTTTGAAGAGTTTTCTCTAAAAATATCGATTGAATTTAACATCTGTAGTGTTCGTTCATCATTACTAAATACTGCATAGAGCGCTAAAAAAACAGTCCAACTCATGCTCTTTTTCCCATTCTCAATTGCGTTATAAGTTTGCCTCGAGATACCGATTCTCTCAGAAATGTCAGCTTGAGAAGCACCGATTCTTGCTCGCAACACAGGTAACTCAATTATTAGAGCGTCGATAAGTTCTCGCCTTTTGCTGCTTAATAGTTCCATAGTTATCTCCCTTCATATAAATTTACACTATCAAATAGCTACTTTTTTCCGTTGGTGTTGATTACATCACACGCAACCCAGCAAAAGCAATTGGCATTAAACAGTTGCAATTCAATTTTAGCTCTCTTTTTGCGGTAATCAATATGGCGGACCACACCATTACATTCAGCAAACAACGGATCGTCAATGTGTATTACATCTCCGATTTGTATTATTCTAATCGCCTTAATCAGGCCATCGGTTTCAAAAATCTTGTTTGCAAATAAACGGTCATAACCTTGAAGGCAGAAACCGCACTCAGGGCAACCAAGCGCTCTTATTACGCCTTCGACCATCATAGCGGATAAATCAACAGGTTCAGATGAATATACAAAGACATATCCCGGAAGCAAGTCAAATAGAATATCAATATTCTTTCCCTGCCTTCTTTGGCGCTTGATTATTTTTGGTGATAACGCTCTATGAATTCCAGCCTTTTCTAAAGCATTTGCGACCTGCTGACATTTCTTGGTTTCGCAGAACAAACAATAACAGTAATTCATTTGGGTAAGCTCCGCCATTAGTCGAATCATTCGGCGAAGCAATTCGACTAAAAAATCGTACTTTATATTCAAACTAAGCATTATTACAGCAAGCCACTGATAATATGCGATAGTTTTGCCTCATTGGTTGGTTCACAAATCGATAAAAACAGTTCTTTGAACCATCGATGATGCGAATTCGTCGTCCACCGCAGATATTTGCAACACCAGCCTATTATCATTATATCATTTGTCGCCGAGGTTGTCAATTTGTTGCCGTAGTTGACGAGCATTTTTTGTACCATTTTTTCAAGGAATAACTCTTGATGCTGTGCCCACCAGTCAGGAAAAGACATTATTCCACTGTTCTTCTAACATGGTCTTCATTTGTGCATGTGGTGAGTTGGCGAAGCAGCATGAAGAACAAGGAACTTGACCTGCTGATCGTGGTCAATATGTTCCTGACCGGCTTTGACGCCACGACGCTGAATACGCTGTGGGTGGATAAAAACCTGAAAATGCACGGCCTGATTCAGGCCTATTCTCGCACAAACCGCATTCTCAATTCCATCAAGGTATTCGGCAACATCGTTTGCTTCCGCAATCTGCAAAAGCGCACCGACGATGCAATTTCTCTGTTTGGCGATAAGGAAGCGGGCGGTATCGTCCTGATGCGTGGCTATAAGGATTACTACTTTGGCTACGAGGATGTCGACGGAAAATATCACCCCGGCTACCAGGATATGATTGAGGAACTGACAACGAAATTCCCGCTGACAGAGGAACGCATTACCGGCGAACAGCGGCAGAAGGAGTTTATTGTTCTGTTCGGTGCGATTTTGCGTATGCGCAACCTTCTGACTTCCTTTGACGAATTTGCCGGAAGCGAAATTTTGAGCGAGCGGGATTTTCAGGATTATCTTGGCCGCTATCAGGACTTACGGGATGAGTGGAAAAACCGCAAGCCCGGTGGCGAAAAAGAGGACATCACCGATGACATCGTTTTTGAAATCGAACTGATCAAGCAGATCGAGATCAATATAGATTACATCCTGCTTTTGGTGCAGAAATACCACGATTCTCACTGCGATGACAAGGAAGTGCTTATCACAATCCTCAAAGCAGTGGACGCCAGTCCTGAACTGCGCAGTAAGAAGGCGTTGATCGAAACCTTCATTGCTGGAATCAACGATGTATCAGATGTGATGCTGGAATGGCGTACCTTTGTCGCCGAAGAAAAAGAACGGCAGCTTGTCGCAATCATTCAGGAGGAAAACCTGAAAGACGACGAGACTCGCCGCTTTATGGAGAGCGCCTTCCGTGACGGCTCTGTCAAAACGACAGGCACGGATATTGACCGGCTGATGCCGCCAATCTCCCGCTTCGGCGGTGGAAACCGTGCAGCAAAGAAGCAGACCATCATTGATAAACTGAAGGGTTTCTTCGATCGATTCTTCGGCATCGGATAAATGGGTCTTAGGGTGTCCCTAACGAGGCCTTTTGCGCAGTTCGGCAGAACGGAGTAAAAAGGCACTGCTCGCTAAGATGACACAGGCATCGGGAGCAGCCGTACTGCTTTGGCTCCGATAGGAGTAAAAACAGTCTGCTCGCTAAGATAATGCAGACTATTTCAGCGCAACGAGAAAGAGGCGCAGCCGGTGCTTACCTGCATCTGACTGCGCCTCTGATTCCGATCAAATTCTGTTGCTGCTCACACGAAAATGACCTCTGCATTTACGATTTCTGTAGCTCGATTGCGGAGGTTATTGCTCCGCCTGACCCATTCCATCGGGTCACTTGCTTTGAGCTTTTCGGTCAAGTTTTCTTTTTCGGATAGTTCCCTCACAAGCATATCAAACATCGCCTGTGCCCGAGACTCTATCTCGGCAAGATAATCGTTCAGCGTCCCGGTGGTCAACAGATTGTAGTATCTCACCCGGTGGTTCTCCTTCAAAAATCGCCGGTGTCGCTGTCCCCAAACACCAATTTGCACCTTGATTTGATTATCAATCTCAAGATTCGGCAGATAATAATCACCCACCTGTCGGTATGTGCCGCCCAACTTTTCAAACTCCGTCATTGTGCTTCCCTCCATTCATCCCGTGTATACGACCTTGAACTTCTTGCGCTTTGCACCGATGATTTTCAGCAGCGCTTCGTCAACAGCGTCGGCATATCTGCCCTCTGCGATGAGCCTGCTGCGCAGATCATTCAGACTTCCAATGAGAAGCCGCCGCTCTGCATCATCCATTGCAAGATGATATTTTTGTTTCATATTCTGCCCTCCTTGTGCTATCATTGTAACGGAGAGGCCAGTAAAAATCGAATGTGCGAATAAAATTCTAAAGAAGCTGTATGTGTGCGAGATGAAATATGTGTGTTTCTGCCGGTTAATTCATTGTTTTATGAAATCCGTTATCAGCACTCGCACCAAATCTGTTACCGTTGTTGATACTATATCAACAACGGTAACTTTTTATTTATTGCCGGTCTGGGAATGTTTTTGGAATGAAACTGGGGATATTTTGAACAAATCCGGCCATAAGCAAATTGTATGCCCGAATTTGTTGCGGCCATGATAGGAAAACCATCGGCAGCGAAGCCGGTCGGAAAGATACTGTCGTTTCTGCGATCGTCAACGTCAGGATGGGAGAGACATCAGAAAGTTATCATTTTCGGGGATCGTGGGCACCCTTGTGTGCCGCAGACAATAGGACTTGCAGAAGCAACACAAGCAAACGGGGCCTGAATGAAACGATTTGACTTTGCACATAATATGTACTATAATCGTAGTGCAAGGAGGCAACGCCATGGATACAAACATGACTTTTCGTATAGATTCTGAGGTGAAGGCGCAAATGAGTGCCATCTGCAATCAGCTGGGTATGACCACTTCCACTGCTTTTAACATCTTCGCCAACGCTTTTGTGCGGGCGAAGGGGATGCCCTTCGCGGTTACGATCACGGATGAACCCGCAAAGATCTCCCGTGAAAAAATGCTGGCAGATACGGATCGGCTGCTTTATCATTTGTCATTTCGGCCATGGGAGAACCTCCTTAATCGCAATCTAAACCTAATTACCATATCAGTATAGCACAGTTTGATGCGATTTTCAATGCGTTTCTTGTGAACATTTATTGTTATTTGCTGTTTCTTGTAGTTTGTTGTTATTCTCTTTCATATCTAACCTGTAGCCTCGCCAAGCAAATATCTAACCCGTAGCCTCGCGTTTTGGCAGTTTCTGTGTATAGGATAGATAGTGAAAAAGTTTGAAAGGGATTCCGGGCTGCCGCCGGTTTTTGGGGGCAAACCTCGGAATCCCTTTATTTCAGTACATTTCAGCCCTTTGCGACGTCGGTTCTCGTCATCAATGCTACGGTCTCCACATGGGCGCAGCGGGGGAAGAGGTCTATGGCTTCGGCGGTTTTTAATTGGTAGCCGTGGGGTTCGAGGAGGCGGAGGTCGCGGGCGAGGGTTGCCGGGTCGCAGGAGACGTAGACGACGCGGGAGGGGGACATTTGGGCGATGGCCTCTATGACATCGGCGGATAGGCCCTTGCGCGGGGGATCAACGACGATCACATCGGGCAGCTCGTTCTCTTGCGCGAGTTTTTTTGCCGCCTCCCCTGCGTCGGCGCAGAAGAAGCGGGCGTTTTCGATACCGTTCCGGCGGGCGTTTTCCTTTGCGTCTTGGATCGCTGCCTCGATCAGCTCCACGCCGACGACGCTTTTGGCGCGTTTGGCGAGGCAGAGGGTGATCGTCCCCGTGCCGCAGTAGAGGTCGAGGACCCGCTCCGTGCCGTGCAGGTCGGCGGCTTCGAGGGCTTTTTCATACAGCTTTTCCGCCTGTGTGCGGTTGACCTGATAGAACGAGCGGGGCGAAATGCGAAAGCGCAGCCCGCACAGGACGTCCTCGATCGCATCTTTTCCCCACAAAATACGCGTGGTGTCTCCGAGGACAGCATTGCCCCGGCGCGGGTTGACATTCACTGCGACAGACGCAAGCCCTTGAACAGCTTCTTGCAGGAGGGACAGCAGCAGCTCCGTCTTCGGGATTTCATCGCGGGTGACAACGAGGCATACCATCACCTGTTTTGTCGCCTCGGCGTGACGGACGAAGATATGGCGCAAAAGTCCCGTATGCGTGGTTTCGTCATACGCGCTGACCTTCGCCTGCTTCGCCCACGCAAGAACGGCGGCAACAGCGCGGTCGGCGCACTCCGGCAGAATGAAACAGCGGTCGATCGGCACGACCTCGTGCGTTCCCTTTTTGTAAAAGCCCGCGACAAGTCCTTTTTTCCCTGCTGCAACGGGATAGAGGGCTTTATTGCGGTAGCCCTCGCAGGTCGGCGCGGGTGTGATCGGCAGATCGTTCAGGTTCTGTCCGCCGATTCTATTCAAAGCGTCAAGGACACGCTGCTTTTTGATCCGGGTCTCCGCCTCATAGGTCAGGTGCCAGAATTCGCAGCCGCCGCACTGCTTCGCATAAGGACAGCGGCGATTGATCCGCTCCGGTGAGCGGCGGAGAATCTTTTCGATTTTCCCGTGCGCTGCATTCTTTCCGACATGGGTGATGCGCAGCTCGTATTCCTCATCCGGCGCTGCGTTCGGCACAAAGACCGCGCAGCCCTCCACGCGGCAAACGCCGAGTCCTTCGCTGGTAAAGCCGGTGACCTCCGTGCGGTAGATATCGTTTTTCTTCATGGCAGTTTTTCCTTTGTTTCACGTGAAACATTCGTTTTTGGTTTTATCCGCGCCGAAAATTCAGGCTTGGCAGACGCGGCGTAATCTGTTATCATTGTAGCATACTCTCAAGCATTCGTAAATCCGAAATCGGAGGAATTTTATGCTGACCTATGAAAATTGCAGGCTCTGCCCGCGGCAATGCGGCGTCGACCGAACGAACGGAGAACGCGGCTTTTGCCGAATGCCCGCCGAGCCAACGCTTGCGCGGGCGATGCTGCACCACGGTGAGGAGCCGGTGATCGGTGGAAAAAACGGGACAGGCGCGGTCTTTTTCAGCGGCTGTACGCTGTGCTGCTCCTTTTGCCAAAACGCGGACATCTCTGTCGGCTGTCGCGGCATCGCAATAACGCCTGCACATTTGCGGGAGATTTTTGAGCGTCTGATTGAGCAAGGCGCGGAGACAATCGACCTCGTCACGCCGACGCATTTTTTACCCTCTATTCTCCCCGCGCTTACGCCAAAGCTGCCGGTGCCGGTGGTCATGAACTGCGGCGGATATGAGAGGGTCGAGACACTGCGGGACTTGGAGGGGAAAATTGACGTATTTCTTCCCGATCTCAAATATGCCGACAATGCGCTTGCCGGAAAACTATCCCATGCATCTGACTACTTCGAAACCGCGACCGCCGCGATATTGGAGATGTACCGTCAGACCGGCGGCGTTGTGATTGAGAATGGAATTATACAGTGCGGCGTTGTGATTCGCCATTTGGTTTTGCCGGGGCATCTGGAGAATACACTGCGGGTCATTGAATGGGTCGCAGATGCATTTCCGAAAAAGGATGTGCTGTTTTCTCTGATGTGTCAGTATGTGCCGATGGGTGCGCAAAAGCCGCCGCTGGATCGAACTCTTACGCAGGAGGAATACGACGGTGCGGTTTCGTGGCTGGAGCTTTGCGGCGTGACAAACGGCTACACGCAGGAGTTCTCTTCCGCTACGACAGAAATGCTGCCCGCGTTTAATCTCGACGGAATATATTAAACAAATGTTTGCAATTTGGCTTTTCTTGTGTTATAGTATGAACAGAAAACATTGCTACGCCTCATGCCTCGTTTGCAATAACAGATCAGGGGCAACGGTCACGATGATCGAAACACGAAATCTAAGGAAGCTCTGAATACCAACGTTTTTTGATGGAGTTGAAGCAATGGGACGCACGAGTACAAAGCGCGAGGAAATCCTTGCGTACTTAAAAGAATATACCGCCCGGAACGGCTATCCGCCGACGGTGCGGGAGATCATGCGGGCAGTCGGACTTCGCTCTACCGCTTCGGTGCATTATCATCTCTCCGAATTGGACCGTTTGGGGGAAATTTCCGTGGACGGGTCAAAAAACCGCGCCATTTCCCTATCCGCGCCCCAGGGTGTGCCGATCGTCGGCGTTGTTACGGCAGGTCAGCCGATTCTCGCCGTCGAAAACATCGAGGGATATCTTCCGTGGAACGCGGAGGAGGGCTGCTTCGCGCTTCGGGTGCGCGGGGATTCCATGATCGAGGCGGGTATTTTAAGCGGAGATAAGGTCATTGTCCGTGCGCAGCAGACCGCTGACCACGGTGATATTGTTGTAGCCCTGCTCGGGGAAGAGGCGACCGTGAAACGGCTCTGCCGAAAGGACGGGGAGGTTTGGCTCCTGCCGGAGAATCCCGCCTATTCTCCCATCGACGGGCGCGAGGCAGTGATTTTAGGCAAGGTTCGCGCAGTCATTCGTGAATACTGATTATTTCCATTCCTATGTTTCACGTGAAACATAGGAATTTTTATTTTTTGGATTTGAGGGAAACGGTTGCAAAACCGATTCGGCTGTGCTATGATTGGAGACAGCGAAAACAAAGGCAAAGGAGGCGGCGCAATGGGCAAAATCATCGCGGTCGTCAACCAAAAGGGCGGCGTCGGGAAAACAACAAGTGCCGTTAACCTGACCGCAGCGCTTGCCGCCTCAGGCGCGCGGGTGCTGCTGTGCGATTTTGACCCCCAGGCAAACGCGACCTCGGGACTCGGCATTGAAAAGCGTCAGGTCACAAACGGCGCTTACGAGATGGTCATCGGTGGCGTTATGCCGGAGAAATGTGTTGTCAAGACGGACTTCGGAGATGTTATTCCCTCAACGGCAGCGCTGGCAGGCGCATCCGTAGAGTTGATTTCCCTCGAAAAGCGCGAATATCGGCTGAAAACACAGCTTGACGTTCTGCGCTATGCTTATGATTATATTTTCATTGACTGTCCGCCGTCCCTCGAGCTGCTCACGCTCAACGCGCTGTGTGCGGCAGACAGCATTATGATCCCCGTGCAGTGCGAGTATTACGCTCTCGAGGGTTTATCCGATTTAATGTCCACTCTGCGCGCCATCAAGCGGCGTCTGAACCCGAAGTTAGAGATTTTCGGCGTACTGCTGACCATGTTTGACGGGCGGACGAATTTTTCAAATCAGGTTGCGCAGGAGGTGCGCCGTCACTTTCCCGGCAAGGTGTTTGCCTCAGTCATCCCGCGAAATGTGCGGCTTGCCGAAGCGCCGAGCCACGGTTTGCCGGTAACCGCTTATGACAAAAGCTCACGCGGCGCGGTCGCATACCTCGGTGTAGCGGAGGAGATCTTGAAGCGGGAAAACGCGGTCGTGCGATAGGAGGAACAGGAATGGCAACAAAGCAACGCGGGCTTGGGAAAGGTCTCGGCGCACTGATCGACGACTTTTCCGCAGCACCCGCATCGGATACAATTACAAAACTGCCTCTGCAAAAGGTCGAGCCGAACCCGAACCAGCCCCGCAAAAGCTTCGACGAGGAGGAACTGCAAGCGCTTGCTGACTCCATTGCGGAGCATGGCATTTTGCAGCCCCTTGCGGTGCGCACGCTGGACGGCGGCTTTTATCAGATCATCGCCGGCGAACGCCGCTGGAGAGCAGCGCGGATGGCGGGTTTAGAGGAGGTGCCGGTCGTCGTCCTTGAAGCGGATGATCGAACGGTCATGGAGCTTGCGCTCATCGAAAACCTGCAGCGGCAGGATCTCAACCCCATGGAAGAGGCAGAGGGCTACCGCGTTTTGATGGAGGAATACGGTCTGACGCAGGAGCAGGCGGCAGCGCGTGTGGGAAAATCGCGCCCTGCGGTCACAAACGCGCTGCGGCTGCTTGCGCTGCCCGAAGAGGTGCGCGAGATGGTAGAGGACGGAACTCTCTCCGCAGGGCACGCCCGCGCGGTGCTGTCCCTGCCAAACGAACGTCTACAAAAGGCGGCGGCGCAGAAAATCATCGCCCTGCGGCTGTCCGTAAGGCAGGCGGAGGCCATGTGCAAGCGCATGGCGGCAGAGGAGAAGCCGCAAAAGGCAAAGCCCGCGCTGACCGTCGATTATGTCGGCGAGTGTGAAAAAATGCTGACAAAGCAGCTTGGGCGGCGGGTCAAAATTGTCAGCGGTAGGCGCAAGGGGCGCTTTGAACTGGAATTTTACGGCGAGGATGATCTGCAGCGCCTGTATGACGCACTGTTAGCATTGCCGCGCACGGAGGAAGCAAATGTCTGAACAAGAGCAAAAAATCAGGGAAAGCGAAGAAGCGCCGCTTTCCTCTCGAAAGAAACGCGCCATGTTAGAGTACTTAGGTATCATGTTTGCGGTTGCCTTTTTGCTGGTAGCCCTCTCGCTGCTGGTGAAGGTGCATACCATGCAGGACGATTTGGACGCGGCAAACAGCGGCGCACGAGAAAATATTGAAGAGATGGAAGACGAGTTGGAGGCGGCGCGCAGCGAAAATGAGCAGCTCCGCGCCGAGCTGGATACGACGGTGCGCAGCGCAAAGGCTGCCGAGCTTTTGGCGCTGGCGCAAAATGCCTGGCAGACGCAAAACACGGTTTCCTTCCACGGCTATATGGCAGAGCTGGAGGGCTATGCCGACGCGCTCTCTGACGAGACGGCGCAGCTCTATGACGCGCTGCTGGACAAGCTGCCCTGAGAAAAAGGCAAAGCGAATTATCATTTCTGTTACAGATATTATTTCATTTGAGGTGGAAAACATGCTGGATATCAAGCGAATCAAGGACAATCCCGAGGCAGTCAAGGCAGGGCTTCGGGCAAAGGAGGTCGATTGCGACGCGCAAGTTGACCGTATTTTGGAGCTGGACGCAAAGCGCCGCGCACTGATCCTCGAAACGGAGACGGACAAGGCAGAGCAGAACCGCGTCTCGAAGGAAATTCCGATGAAGAAAAAGGCGGGCGAGGATGTCGCGCCGATCTTCAAACGCATGGCGGAGCTGAAGGCGCAGATTGCGGAGAACGACAAAGCGCTGACAGAGGTCGAGGCGGAATACCGCACGCTGATGTTATCCCTTCCCAATCTTCCCGACCCCGATCTCAAGCCGGGCGGCAAGGAGAACAACGACCCGCTGCGCTACAACGGCGAGCCGCACAAGTTTGATTTTGAACCGAAGCACCACGTTGACCTCTGCACCGACCTCGGACTGATCGACTATGAGCGCGGCACACGGCTGGCTGGCTCCGGCTTTTGGATCTATCGCGGACTGGGCGCGCAGTTGGAGTGGGCATTGCTCAACTATTTCATTGACTGCCATCTGCGCGACGGCTACGAGATGGTCATTTTGCCGCACATGCTCGAGTACCAATGCGGCGAGACGGCGGGACAGTTCCCGAAATTTGCCGACGAGGTCTATAAGATCGAAAATCCCACCGACGACCGGATGCACTTCATGCTTCCCACGGCGGAGACGGCGCTGGCCAGCCTCCACCGCAACGAGATTTTGTCGGAGGCCGAGCTGCCCCACAAGCTCTTTGCCTATACGCCCTGCTTCCGCCGGGAGGCCGGCTCCCACCGGGCCGATGAGCGCGGCATGGTCCGCGGCCACCAGTTCA
>CAMAEX010000025.1:0-13569 GCA_945832065.1 uncultured Clostridia bacterium
CGCCGTGTGCAGGAACTACCGACCGAGTATAAGCTCGTTCATGCGTACTGTCTGCCGCTTCGCGGACGGCTGGGACATGTCCCAGCCCTACATTGGCTGTTTCATTTTCATGGTGCGTTTTTCGCGTGTGGATTGCGAGGGCGCTTGCGCCCTCGGCAATCTCGTACAGGAACTACCGACTGCGTACAAATCTGTTTCCCTGTACTGTCTGCCGCTTACGCGGACGGCGGGGACATGTCCCCGCCCTACAAGGGCGCTGTGTTTATCGCGGAAGCGATTGACAAACATCACCGTGTGTATTGGGATGTTAATACACCAAAAAGGAGGAAGCGAGTATGCTTCAAATCAAAAACCTGACCAAGCGCTACAGCGAAAAGTGCGCGGTCGATCATTTGACGCTGCACATCCGTCCGGGGGAGCTGTGCGCATTCATCGGGCACAACGGCGCGGGCAAGACCACGACGCTCAAGGCCTGCTGCGGTATTTTGGACTTTGACGAGGGGGAGATCCTTGTGGACGGTCACAGCATCCGCACGGAGCCCCTTGTCTGCAAGCAGAGTATGGCATACATACCCGACAATCCCGATCTGTACGAGTTTTTGACGGGCATTGCCTATCTGAATTTCGTCTGCGATGTCTACAAGGTCGGCGCGGCAGAACGCAAGGAGAAGATCGAGCATTATTCCACGCTTTTGGAGCTGGGCGACGCGCTGTATCAGCCTATTTCGAGCTATAGCCACGGCATGAAGCAGAAGCTTGCCATCATTGCGGCTTTGGCGCACAGTCCGAAGCTCATCCTGCTGGACGAACCGTTCGTCGGGCTGGATCCGAAGGCGAGCCATCAGCTCAAGGAGGTCATGCATGAGCACTGCGCCTCCGGCGGCGCGATCTTCTTCTCCACCCATGTTTTGGAGGTCGCGGAAAAGCTGTGCGACCGCGTGGCGATCATCAAGGGCGGCAAGTTAGTGACCGCCGGTTCCATGGAGGAGGTCCGCGGGAACGCCTCGCTCGAAGAGGTCTTCCTGGAATTGGAGGACGGCAATGCTGAGTAAACTGATCCGGCTGCGCCTGAAGGGAATGCTCAGCCGCACCGCGAGCGGCAGAAACGGCAAGCGCAAGGGCGGCAAGGGGATGATGATCCTCTTCTTGATCATCATGCTGTATTGCGTCGTCGTCTTTGCCGGTCTGTTCTATTTGATGTTCCGCACAATGGCACAGGCGCTTTGCGGAACGCCCTACGACTGGTATTATTTTGCAATGATCGGTCTGTTTTCCTTTGCGCTGTCCTTCTTCTTCACTGCTTTTACCGCGAAAAGCGAGCTGTTTGAGGCGAAGGACAATGAGCTGCTGCTTTCCATGCCGATCAAGCCGCGCCTGATCCTAATGAGCCGCATGGCGACGCTCCTGCTGATGGAGTATCTGTTCGCCCTGCTTGTGCTGATCCCGGCAGGCTTTGCCTGGTTCATGACCGCCGGCGTGCAGGCGGTGCAGCTTGTGCTTTATATCGTCTGCTCTTTGCTGCTTCCGCTGCTCAGTGCGGCGATTGCCTGCCTGTTCGGCTGGCTGCTTGCGCTGCTCCTCTCTCATGTGCGGAATAAGACATTTATCACGATGGTTTTCTCGCTGGTGTTCATGGGCTGTTATTTCTATTTCTGCATGAATGCGCAGAAGTACATTACCATACTGCTGGAGAACCATGCAGCGATCGCCGAGGGCATGCAAGGCTGGGGCGTGCTGTTCTGCCTGTTCGGAGAGGGCATTGCCCATGCCGATCTCGGCAAGGCGGCGCTGGTGTGCGTGCTGAGCGTCGGGGTGTTTGCGGCGATGACGCTGCTGCTCGGGCGCGGCTTCCTGAAGACGACCTCCGCCGGGTCGCGCACCTACAAAAAAGCGAACGGCAAAATCGAGGCAAGGAGCGCGGCGGTTTCCTCCGCTCTTCTACGGCGTGAGCTGAAGCGCTTTACCTCCTCCGCCATCTATATGCTCAACTGCGGCTTGGGGCTGATTCTGACCGTGATCGCCGCCGTCGCCCTGCTCATCAAGCAGGCGGATATCCGCGCGCTGCTGCCGATGCTTGATGCCTTCGGCATTTCGCAGAGGGACGCCGCCCTCCTTGCGGCGGTTGCGCTGTCCTTCCTCGCGTCGATGGATGTCATTACCGCGCCGTCTGTCTCGTTGGAGGGCAAAACACTCTGGATCCTGCGCTCCATGCCTGTTTCCGCAAAACAGGTTTTGGCGGCAAAGCTGAAGCTGCATGAGCTTCTGTGCGCAATTCCCACCCTGTTTCTGTCGGTCGCCGCCGCCGTCACGCTCCGTGCGGATGCCCTCGGCTGGGCAGCGCTGGTGCTGATCCCGCAGCTTTTCGTCCTGCTCTCCGGCGCGTTCGGGCTGATGATGAATCTGCTGATGCCCAAACTCGACTGGACGAGTGAAACGGTTGCGGTCAAGCAGAGCGGTTCGGTGCTCGTGACAATGCTCGGACTGATGGTCTATACGATCTTAGCCTGCGTCGGTCTGTTTATCCTTGTCATAAGCCGACAGTTGCTCTCGGTGCAGCTGTATGTACTGCTCTTCACCCTCCTCAGTGCGCTCCTGTGCGCCCTATGCCTCCTCTGGCTCCCCGGAAAAGGCGCAAGAAGGTTTGATAGACTGTAACAGAATATTTTCTGATATGTAGGGGCGGCTATTAGCCGCCCGGTGCAGGCACCCCCGTATTGCATAGGTATCGCCATTCATGGTTTCCTGCATAATAAAAAATCCCTGCCTTGGGTGCTTGCCCAAGGCAGGGATTATTTCGGCATACCGCCGCTGCGCCAAAAGACGCCCATCTTATAAGAATGAATCGGATACTACGCGTTTTGCGCGCCGATCAGATCTCCATAATCACCGGCAGGATCATCGGGTTGCGCTTGGTGTTCTTGAACAGGAACTGGCTCAGATCGTTCTTGATGGTGCTCTTGATCGTCGCCCAGTCGGAGATGTTGCGGCTGCGGCAGACATCGAGGGAGTGCATGGCGATCATCTTCATCGCCTCCATAAGATCCTCGTTGTCCTTCATGTAGACAAAGCCGCGGGTGATGATATCGGGACCGGACAGCACCGAGCCGTCCTCGCTCGAAAGGTTGACGCACACGACGATCATACCGTCTTGCGCTAAATGCTTTCGGTCACGCAGCACGACGCTGCCCACATCGCCGACACCCGTGCCGTCCACCAGGATCTTTCCCGCAGGCACGGTACCGCCCAGCTTACAGGTTTTCGGTGTGCATTCGATCACCTGACCGATGTCGGAGATCAGAATGTTTTTCGGCACCATACCCATCTGACGGGCAAGCGCGGCGTGCTTTTGCAGGTGGCGCTGCTCGCCGTGGACAGGGATGAAGAAGCGCGGCTTGGTCAGCGCGTGGATGATCTTCAGCTCCTCGCAGCAGGCGTGACCGGAGACGTGCAGCCCTTCTAACTTGTCGTAGATGACCTCCGCGCCCTTGCGGTACAGCTCATTGATGATGCGTGAGACTGCCTTTTCGTTGCCGGGAATGGCGGAGGCAGAGATAATGACCTTGTCGCCTGCCTGAATTTCGACCTGACGGTGGGAGGAGAACGCCATGCGGTAGAGCGCGGACATATTTTCGCCCTGTGAGCCGGTGGAGACGATGACGATCTTGTCCTTCGGGAGGGACTTGATCTGATTGATATCGACGAGCGTTCCCTCGGGGATGTTCAGGTAGCCAAGCTCCGTCGCGACCTTCAGAATGTTTTCCATGCTCCTGCCTGTCACGGCGACCTTTCTGCCGTTGCGGTGCGCAATGGAGAGAACCGCCTGAATGCGGTGCATATTCGAGGCGAAGGTCGTCACGATAATGCGGTTCTTGCAGCCCTTGAAATGGCGGTCAAGCCCCTCTGCGACGGTGGTTTCCGAAGGCGTGTAGCCCTGCCGCTCCACATTGGTCGAGTCCATCAGAAGGGCATAGACGCCCTCCTTACCGAGGGTCCCGAAGCGTCCGAGATCGGTCATGCCGTCCTCGGCGGTGGGGTCGATCTTGAAGTCGCCCGTCATAATGACCGTCCCGACGGGTGTCTTGATGGCAAAGGCAACCGCGTCGGCGATGGAGTGGTTGACATGGATGAACTCAATGGTGAAGCAGCCTGCTTTGACGATATCGCCGGGCTTGTGGGTGACGAGCTGTGTGCGCGAAACGAGATCATGCTCCTCTAACTTCAGTTTGATCAAACCCAAGGTGAGCGGCGTCGCATGGACGGGCGCGTTCACCGCCTGCAGAATGTAGGGCAGCGCGCCGATATGGTCCTCATGACCGTGGGTGATGAAATAGCCCCGCAGCTTCTTCTGGTTTTTGGCAAGATAGGTCACGTCGGGAATGACAAGATCAACGCCGTACATATCGTCCTCGGGAAATCCGAGTCCGCAGTCGACCACGATCATATCCTTCCCATACTCCAAGACGGTCATGTTCTTGCCGATCTCATTCAGACCGCCTAAAGAGATGATTTTCAGTTTTTCTGCCAATGTATGACAACTCCTTTTGCAGTTAAAAATATGTAGTAAAACGTTTTATTTCGATATTGTTTCCGATGCCCGACGGACAGCCGATTTAAGACTGTTATCCCAAGCTGCTTCAGCCCCTGTAGGGCGGGGACATGTCCCCGCCGGTGCAGGAACTACCAAGTATGTACAGGCTCGGTCATGCCTACTGTCTGCCGCTTTGCGGTCGGCTTATGACATGTCCCGCCCTACGGGGGCTTTCCGGTTGACGGGATAAGAGCGGCAGAAGATCGGACTGCTTTTTTGAAACGTATAATCTCTTACTTTATAGTATAGCACAAAACCGTTCCAAAGTATACATTTTTTTCAATTCGAAGAAAATAGAGGAAAAAGAGTGGAAAAACGCCGGAATCTCTGTTATAATAAATAAATCTATATGAATCCCTACGCAAGGGAGGTCGAACTCTATGAATAAAACCCTGCGCCGTTTGACGCAGCCGAGCATGGCGGCGTATTTCGTCGGTATGGCGTTGTTCTGCATTGCTGCCCTGATTCTGCGCCAGTACTATCTTGCCATCGGGGAGACGGTCGTGCTGCTGTTTCTGCTCGCCTGTTACCGCTTTGCCGCCCGGCGGAGGCGCCGTGCGCTGACGGAGTATGTGCAGACAAACAACGAAATGCTGCAGCGTTCCTCCGGCGGTGAGGTTCCGTTCCCTGTCGCCCTTGTGCAGCTCAATGACGACGAGCTTGTGTGGTATAACAAGCGCTTTGCCGAGCTGACACAGGTACGCGATACCCTATCC
The DNA here is from genome assembly GCA_945832065.1 of uncultured Clostridia bacterium. Lineage (GTDB taxonomy): Bacteria > Bacillota > Clostridia > Oscillospirales > Oscillospiraceae > JAZOXB01. The sequence continues at coordinate 5,305 of CAMAEX010000025.1, forward strand.
GCCCAGACGATCTCCGAGGTCTTACCCGGTCTGACGATGGAATGGCTGACGGCGGGAAAAACGGAATACCCCGAGGAGCTGCGCTACCGCGACCGCCGCTTCCGCGTGACCGGCTCTCTGCTGCCGAACGTGGAGGATAAGTCCGGCCTGATGCTCGGTATGATCTATTTGCAGGATCTTACAGAGCTGCTGCAGGTACGGGATGAATACATCCGTTCGCGCCCGATGGTATCCATTGTCTTGGTCGATAATTATGACGAGCTGACCAACAACCTGCCCGACGCGACGATCTCCGCGCTGAACGCCGAGATCAACACCAAGATCAACGAGTGGGCGGACTGCTATGCGGGTCTTTTGCGGAAGCTGGAACGAAACCGCTATTTGCTCCTGTTCGAGGCGAAATACCTTGCAGGTATGGCAGAGGCAAAATTCTCCCTGCTCGAAACCATGCGTACGGTGACCAATCCCGCGGGCATCGCGGCGACAGTCTCCATCGGCATTGGCAAGGACGGTGTGGATTTCCGTGAGGACTATGATTTCGCCGCGCTCTCCATCGAGATGGCGCTTTCCAGAGGCGGTGACCAAGCCGTGATCAAGGATCGCTACGATTTCACCTTCTTCGGCGGCAGGAACAAGACCACCGAGCGCCGCACAAAGGTCAAATCCCGCGTGATGGCATCGAGCCTGTCGGAGCTGATCGCCCAGTCGAGCCGCGTGTTCGTCATGGGGCATAAAATGGCAGATCTGGACGCGGTCGGCGCGGCAGCAGGTCTGTGCTGCCTGTGCCGTAAGAAGGGAAAGAAGGTCAGCGTAGTCATTGACCTTGAAGCAAACGCCGCAGAGTCTCTTCTCGCACTTCTGCGCGGTATGCCGGAATATGCCGACTGCTTCATCTCCGGGCAGGAGGCGCTTTTGGCTGCGGACAGCAAGAGTCTCCTGATCGTGGTCGATACCAATCGCCCGGATCAGGTCGAATGCAAGCCTCTGCTGGAGTCCATTCGCCGCGTGGTCGTGATCGACCATCATCGCCGCGCTGCGGATTATATCGAGCAGCCTGTTTTGAATCTGCATGAGCCGTTTGCCTCCTCCGCGTCGGAGCTGGTCACGGAGCTGCTGCAATACTCGATGGAAGCGTCGGACATTCCGGCAAATGAGGCGGCGGCGCTGCTTGCGGGCATTGTGCTTGACACGAAGAATTTCGGCGTGCGTACCTCCAGCCGTACCTTTGAGGCAGCCGCATTCCTGCGCAGGATCGGCGCGGACACCGTGGCGGTCAAAAAGCTGTTCCAGAACGATCTGCCCTCGACCGTTGCGCGCTATAAAATCATTCAGAACGCCCGCCTGTATCGGCAAAAAATCGCCATCGCCGCGCTGGACTATACCGCAACGCGGACCATTGCGGCGCAGGCGGCGGATGAGCTTCTGAATATCTCGGGCATTGAGACCTCTTTTGTCCTTTACCCGCAGGATACGCAGACGATCATCTCTGCCCGCTCCATCGGCGAGGCGAATGTGCAGGTTATTTTGGAGCCTCTCGGCGGCGGCGGCAACGCAGCCACGGCAGGCGCGCAGGTCAAGAATAAGAATGTCGCGGCGACCCTCGACGAGCTGATTAAGTCCATCGACCGCTTTTTTGACCAGTAACGCTTGCGTACCGACTGCACAATGACAGGTAAAACTATAAACTCACCATTCAACAACCAAGGAGGTCATTCCCATGAAGGTAATCTTACAGCAGGACATCAAGGGCAAGGGTAAGCGCGGTCAGATGATCGAAGTCTCCGACGGCTATGCCCGCAACTACATGCTGCCGCGCAAGCTCGCGGTGGAAGCGACGGCGGACAACGTCAACACCATGCGTATGACCGACAAGGCGCAGCAGGAGAAACGCCAGCGGGAACGCGAGGAGGCGTTTGCCATTGCAACGCGCATGAAGGACATGACCGTCACCGTCAAGGCAAAGGGAGGCGGCGCAGGGCGTCTGTTCGGCTCTGTCACGACGCAGGAGATCGCAGATGCGCTGCAAAAGGAGCACGGCATCACGCTGGATAAGCGCAAGATCGTCCTCGACGAGCAAATCAAAACCGTCGGCGAATATACCGTCAAGTGCAAGCTCGGCTACGAGATCACCGCCGACCTCAAGCTCCGCATAGAGGAGCTGTAACAGTAGGCGACTCTTAAAAACGCGTAGGGGCGGCTATCAGCCGCCCGGTGCAGGCACCTGCAATTCAGTGAAAAGTGAACAGTGAATAGTGAATGGCGTCGGAGCGCTACGCGCGGATTTCAAACGCGGGCGGCTAATAGCCGCCCCTACGGCGTAAACTGCGAGATTTCTCGTAGGGGCGGCTATTATGCCGCCGGTGTGCAGGAACCTGTATTTCAGTGAATAGTGAACAGTGAACAGTGAACAGTGAAAAAGGAGGGACACACCCAATGGAGGATATTCTCGGACGGCAGGCGCCGCATTCTTTGGAGGCGGAGCAGTCTGTGCTCGGCGCAATGCTCATTGACAGCCGCTGTGTCAACGATGTGATCGGCATGGTGCGTCCCGGTGACTTTTATCTGCAAACCAACCGCGACATTTACGAGACGATCTACGAGATGTTCAGCTATTCACAGGTCATCGACCCGGTCACGGTGCTTGACAAAATGCGCGAGCGCGGCGTCTACGATGAGCAAAATTCCACCAAATATATCATGCAGCTCATGGAGGTCACGCCCACCGCCGCAAACGTCAAGCAGTATGCGCAGATCGTTAAGGACAAAGCGCTGCTCCGCAGCCTAACCGAGGCGGCTTCGAGTATTATCGAGACGGTCTATGACGGCTCGGGCAGCGCGCAGGATATGCTGGAAGCGGCGGAGAAGCAGATCTATGCCCTGCGCCGCGGCAACACGAATGATTCGCTGGAGCATGTCGGCACAATCGTGCTGAAGGTATTTGACCGCCTGACGGAGCTTTCCGAAGCCGGCAGCGATATTTCCGGCATCTCGACGGGTCTGCATGATCTCGACAAGGCGCTCAGCGGTCTGAATAGGACCGACCTGATGCTTTTGGCAGGCCGTCCGGGTATGGGCAAGACTTCTTTAGGCCTGAATATCGCGCTGAATGTTGCGAAAAAATATCCCAAGAGAACCGTTGCGTTCTTTTCGCTGGAAATGTCAAAACAGCAGCTTGTGACGCGCCTGCTTGCCAATGAGAGCTTCATTGATAATAAAAAGCTGACCACGGGCAAGCTCTCCGTGGAGGAGTGGAGCAAGCTCGGCATTGCCTCCTCCGCGATCTCGCAGACGGATCTGCGCGTGGATGACAATCCTTCCATTACCGTTGCGGAGATGAATGCGAAGTGCCGCCGCATCGATGATCTGGCGCTTGTGGTGATCGACTATCTCCAGCTCATGACCTCCTCCGGTGCGAAAAACACCTACGGCGGCGAAAACCGTCAGCAGGTCGTCTCGGATATCTCCCGCTCGCTGAAAATCATGGCGAAGGAGCTGAATGTGCCTGTTTTGTGCCTGTCGCAGCTCTCCCGTGCCAATGAGAGCCGTCAGGACAAGCGCCCGATGCTCTCCGACCTGCGCGAATCCGGCGCGATTGAGCAGGACGCGGATGAGGTGCTGTTTATTTACCGCGAGGACTATTATAATAAGGAAACGGAAAAGCAGAACATTGCCGAATGCATCATTGCAAAAAACCGTCATGGAGAAACCGGCACGGTCGAGCTGCAATGGCTGCCGCAGTTTACCACCTTTGCAGACCGGGAGTGGCGCCACAATGAAGGCTGAGGTCGCCGCGTGGTGTAGAAACGAAGCCCTGTTTTCCCAAGGAGACAACGTCCTGTGCGCGGTCTCCGGCGGCGCGGACTCCATGGCGATGCTGTGGTGCCTGTATGCGCTGCGCGAGGAGCTGTGCATTACCGTTGCCGCCGCCCACTTCAACCATCATCTGCGCGGCGCGGAAGCCGATCGCGATGAGGCCTTTGTAAAAGCCTTTTGTCAGGCGCACGACATCCCCCTGACCGTCGGCGGTGGGGAGGTGGCGCAGTATGCCGCGGAACACTCCATGGGCATTGAGGAAGCCGCGCGCGAGTGCCGCTACGCCTTTTTGCGGAGCTGTGCCTGCGATAAGCTCGCCACGGCGCACACGGCGGATGACAACGCCGAGACGGTCTTGCTGCACCTCATGCGCGGCAGCGGGCTGCGCGGACTGTGCGGCATTCCGCCGAAGCGCGGCAAGCTGGTGCGCCCGCTTTTGTCCGTCACGCGCGGACAGATCGTGGCGTTTTTGCAGGCGGAGGGCATCGCGTGGGTCGAGGATTCGACAAACGCCGAGGAGACTTGTTTGCGCAATCGCCTGCGCCACAGTGTTATGCCCGTGTTAAACGAAATGATGCCGCGCCTTTCCGAACGCCTGACCGTGCAGTCGCAGCTCCTGCGGCAGGAGGATCAGTATTTAGATGCGCTTGCTTCGGCACTTTTGCGGGAGGAAAACGGTGTCTACGCCTGTGCGCCTCTGCGTGCGGCGCCGGAGGTCTTGCAGCGGCGTGCGCTTCGCCTGATGACCCGCGGCGTGCTTGCGCAGGATGTCTCCTTTGTGCATATTGCGGCACTGCAAAGCATTTTAGCTTCTCCGGATCCCTCCGCCCAATGCGCGCTGCCCCACGGCTATATCGCCCGCCGCCGCTATGACGGCATCGAAATCGTGCAGGAGACGAGGGCAGCCTTCCCCGAGACAGCGCTGCAGATCCCCGGTGCAACCGTTCTTCCCGACCTTGGAATTAAAATCACCTGCGAGATCACGGAAAATTTCAAAAAAAGTATAAATTCCCCGTTCCGTTTTGCAGTAAAATATGATATGATAACGCAAAGTATCCTTTGGATACGCCCGAGAAAAGGCGGAGATCAAATGTCCGTGGACGGTGTACACCGCAAAACCCTGAAAAAGCTCTTCATCGAGCGCCGCATTCCCCGCGCGGAGCGGGAGCATACCGCGGTGCTCACCGACGGCGAACGGGTGCTTGCGGTTGCCGGCATCGGCATGGATCCGCGTTTTCTTCCTGCGGAGGGCGAGCCTGCCGCGATCATTCAAATCAGTTTTTCATAGAAAAAGAAAAGAGGAGATGTACTATGCTTCAAGACATCGAGCGCGTTCTGATTTCCGAAAAACAGCTTCAGGAGCGGATTGCCGAGCTGGGAAAGCAGCTTGCCGCGGACTACGCCGATAAGGAGCCGATTTTCATCGGCGTGCTCAAGGGCGTTGTCAATTTCTTTACGGACATGGTGCGGGCGACGCAGATTCGCTGCCAGTATGACTTTATGGCAGTTTCGTCCTATGGCTCCAGCACCTCCACCAGCGGCAATGTTCGTCTGCTCAAGGATATCTCCACGGATATCCACGGCCGTCATGTCGTTATCTTAGAGGATATTTTGGACAGCGGTCTGACGCTGAAATTCGTCAAGGAGCGTCTGCTCTCCATGGAGCCGGCGTCCTTGAAGATCTGCACGCTGCTCGATAAACCGGAGCGTCGCCGCGTCGATGTTTACGCGGATTATATCGGCTTCACCATCCCGAACGAATTCGTTGTCGGCTATGGGCTGGACTACAAGGAGTTCTATCGCAATCTTCCCTTTGTGGGCGTGCTGAAGCCGGAGGTTTATTCCAAGTAAAGGAGTCACGCTTTGAACAATCCTTCCAAACGATTTAACTTTTTGATCTTCCTGCTGGTGATGATCGCGGCGATGATGCTCCTTTCCGGCTTGCTCAGCGGTGAAAGCTACAAGAAGATCGGCTATTCCGAGATGCGTGCGCTGTTCCTCGAAGAGAAGGTCGAGTCCTTTGAATGGGAGGACGGCGTGCTGACGCTCAAGCTCAACGCACCCGACGCAGAGGGAAATACCGTCGTGCAGCACGAGCTTGCCTCGGTGGATATCTTCGTCGACGATTTGAGCGGCGTATATGAGCGGCAGGCCAAAGAGGGCATCCTCAAGAGCTATAACTTTGTCCCCGTGAAGGAGACACCGTGGTATCTGCAAATGCTGCCCTATCTGCTCATCTCCGTGATCCTGCTTGCCGCGGTTTATTTCCTGATGATGCGGGCAAACGGTGCAGGCGGCGGCGCGATGAAGTTCGGCAAAGCCAATATCCGCGTCGGCAGCGGCGAGAAGAAGGTCACCTTTGCCGATGTTGCGGGTGCGGACGAGGAAAAAGCGGAGCTGGAGGAGATCGTCGATTTTCTCCGCAATCCGCAGAAATACCGCGCCATCGGCGCGAAAATTCCGAAAGGCGTGCTGCTTGTCGGACCTCCGGGTACCGGCAAAACCCTGATCGCCAAGGCGGTCGCGGGCGAGGCGAATGTGCAATTCCTGTCGATCTCCGGCTCGGACTTTGTCGAGCTGTATGTCGGTGTCGGCGCGAGCCGTGTGCGCGATTTGTTTGAGCAGGCGAAGAAGGGCGCACCCTCCATCGTCTTTATCGACGAGATCGATGCCGTCGGACGCCGCAGAGGCGCGGGTCTCGGCGGCGGACATGACGAGCGCGAGCAGACGCTGAACCAGCTCCTCGTCGAGATGGACGGCTTCGGCAGCAACGAGGGCGTTATTGTCATGGCGGCAACGAACCGGCAGGATATTCTTGATCCCGCGCTGCTGCGTCCGGGTCGCTTTGACCGTCAGATCTATGTCAACGCGCCCGATATCAAGGGGCGTGAGGAGATCCTGCGCGTCCACGCGAAGGATAAGCAGCTTGCCGAGGATGTTGATCTCAAGGTCATCGCCCGCGCGACCAGCGGCTTTACGGGTGCGGATCTTGCCAACCTTCTCAATGAGGCGGCGCTCGCCTCCGCGCGGCAGGGCTGCCCCGTGATCACGATGCAGACCCTTGAGGAGTCCATCCTGAAGGTCATTGCGGGACCAGAGAAAAAGAGCCGTGTCCGTTTGCAGCAGGAGCTGAAAACGACAGCTTACCACGAGGCAGGTCACGCCATTGCCATGTACTTCCTGCCCACGCAGGATCCCGTGCATCAGATCACCATCATCCCACGCGGCAAAACGCTGGGCATGACTATCAGCCTGCCTGACCATGACCGCAGCAATATGACCCGCAACCAGATGCGTGAGGAGATCGTCGCCCTGCTCGGCGGCAGAGTCGCGGAGCAAATTGTCTTCGACGATATTTCCACCGGCGCTTCGAACGACCTCCAGCGGGCAACGCGGCTGGCGCATGATATGATCGCCAAATACGGCATGAGCGATACCATCGGGGCAGTCTCGTATGACAACGGCGACGAGATCTTCGTCGGCAGAGATTACGAGCGTACCAAGTCCTATTCCGAGCAGACCGCCGGCGCGATCGACGCGGAAATGAAGAAGACCGTCGATGCCGCATACGCACGCTGCGAGCAGATCTTGCAGGAGAACGCCGAAAAGCTGAAAGCGATCGCGGAATTCCTGTTGGCGCATGAGACCATGAGCCGCAAGCAATTCGAAGCCTGCATGAAGGGCGACATGATCCCCGAGACGGCAGAGAGCTTCTTCGAAGCCGCGCAGGAAAAGAAAGATATGTAAAAAACAATTTGCCGCCCACCCTGCGGCGATCCGCACCGACCGCTCAGCAGGATGACGCGTTCGCCTCCTGCGTCTTTGGTCAGCCAAACGCTGATTGCCCCAAAGGTTCCTTGGAAGCAAGGGGTGTCGATGCATCATAAACAACATTTCGGAGAGATGCCGTCCACCAAATCGGCGGCATCTCCTCCGCTCTCCCGAATCGAGAAAGATACGAAAAGTTCGGATTTTCCCCGGATAATAACAAGTTATAGCCATTTGCGCCCGTAGCTCAGCAGGATAGAGCGTTCGCCTCCTAAGCGAAAGGTCGCGCGTTCGAATCGCGCCGGGCGTGCCAAAACACCCGAGATCGTTGTGATCTCGGGTGTTTATGCTTTATATAGAAAACAAATCAAACGATGGCTTTTCAAAACGGTTATATGGCTTCCCGTCCAGCGCTATTCTGCTTGACCGCATGAACCTCTCAGCCCGGAACGGTTGGCTGGACGAGAAAGGCCGTGTCTATATCATATTCACCATAGAAGAAATCATACCAATCACCAATTAAAATGCGCAAAGCGCATTTCAATTGGTGATTGGTATGATTGCCAAGCAGACGGTTGAGCATATCTTGTGTATTGACCGTCACAAACGAGTGGAAGAGAAGAAACAACAAAAGAAGAACAGCGCTGAAGGTAGAGAAAGAGCCACGGTCCATTCCGTTTTGGA